>CAZRMA010000773.1:0-1500 GCA_964600655.1 uncultured Ignavibacteriaceae bacterium | reverse complement strand
TAATTACGAAAAATAAACTGTGTGAAAAAGGATAATAAATGAAATCCAGGGGATTTGAAGCAGTCATACCAGGAGCAATTTCAACTTTTTCCAGGCCGAGCAAAATAAATACTGGCCAGACCAGGTCAAGCCACTGAGCTGCCAAAAAAAGAGTTCCTAAAGAAATTTTACTATCAACCTTTTTCCCGGCAAGGCCAACACCAAAATGTCCGATAAACATATTTTATCCTTTTAATTATTAAAAGATAAAAAGTGGTTAACAATTTCTTGATAAATAAGATAAGTTATTTTTATTTAAAACCAGGTAAATTTTTACCGGCTTAAAAATATTATTTCATTGCCAAATCTACGGAATCAAATATATCCAGCACAGAAAAAATTCTCACATTTTTAAAAGTCTTTGCTACCTTGTCATTCATACCGGCAACTCTAAATTCACCACCACGATTTTTTGTAGTTGCTAATCCATGCATCAGCATTCCTATTCCCCAGCTTGAAACAAATTTTACCCCGGTAAGATCAATGATAATAAATTTAATATCCTTCTCAAGGAGAGAAATTAAATTCTCCTGAAATTCACCAGCTTCAATTCCCAGTATCTTATCAGCCTCAAACTTTATTATAGCAAATTTATCCCTGGTTTGTGTTGAAACTTTCATATAACGACCTTTATAATATTCTTAAAATTGATAAATACTTAATGGACAAAAATTTGTTCGATTTTCCTGCCTTCCTGAATATACGATTGGAATATAATAGTAAATTTTAAGTAAAACATAAAATATTTGTTAATTTTCGCGGTAAACTATTTAGATTATTATACTCTGGTTGATTAAAGAAATTAAGATTACTTTGATACTTTCATCTGTCAAGGTTAAGCTTTCCAAGCAACAAAATCAGAGGAAACAGGATTTAATTTCTTAAAACGAATTTGAGTAACAATAATTAATTTCATCCAATAATATTTTTAATTTTATTTCCCGTAAAAAATATTAAATTATATTATAATCTGATAAAGGTTCAATAAATGTGAAGGGAAAAACAATTATAATTTTCCCGGTTTAAATGGATTCATTAAAACAACAACTATCAGTTTTGTATTTTGTTTCGATCTGATTAGTAGGAGAGAGTATGGAAACAATAAAACTCACAAAAACTTTTAAGGTAAAACCGGCTGTTATTTATTCGGCCTGGCTTAGCAGTAAAACTCACACCGGTATGACAGGTGGAATTGCAAAAGTGAATTCGAAATTGAACGGAAAATTCTCAGCCTGGGATGAATATATTACTGGAAAAACAATTGAATTAAAAGAAAATAAACGAATTGTGCAGCATTGGCGTACAACTGAGTTCCCCGCTGATGCACCGGACTCAATCCTTGAAATAAAACTTTTAGCAACACAAAAAGGGACTAAGCTTATAATGAGTCATAAAAATATTCCTGCCGGACAAAGTGCTGGTTATAAAAAAGGCTGGAAAGATTTTTATTTCAAACCAATG
>CAZRMA010000772.1:0-1501 GCA_964600655.1 uncultured Ignavibacteriaceae bacterium | reverse complement strand
TCTTCATTGTTCTTGCCTTCTGAAATTAGTCGTAAAATTTCTAATTCTCTTCCCGTAAATTCATATTTGTTTTTTGATGAATCAATTAAGTTATCTTTGTATAAATTTTTCAGAGTTTGTTTCGCTTTTTCAAAATCTTTTTCTGCACCAAGTTCTTTAAACTTAGCTGCGGCTAAGTTTATTTCTCCTTCAGCCTGTGCAGGCCGGTCAAGTTTGATTAAAACCTCTGAAAGAATCATTCTGTTTCTGGATGATTCGAAGGGTAATTTTATTTTATCGTAAATATCAATTGCATCTTCTAAATTTTGACTTGCTGTTTTATACTCTTTTAAAGAAAAAAGCATATTTCCTTCAGCACTTAAATAAGCAGCTTTTAACGGTAGTATATTTATACTCCCGGCTATATCTTTTAATTCATTAAGCAGTTCTTGAGCTTGATCAATTTTCCCGAGCTTAATATAAATTCTCAAAAGCAATTCTGCCCCCATTGTTCTTTCCACCTTTTCCTTAAGTGAAATCCTGCGTAAGTATTTTTCAGCCATATTCAAAGCATTTTCATATTCCTCTTTATCATAATAAAGGGCGGAATAGAATAATAATTTAAGAGGGTGTGACTCAACTTGGTTTAATAATTTTTCAGCTTCATTCCATTTTCCCTGCCTTCTTTTTAAATCCGCTAGTCTGACCGAACATGCAGTAATTTGTGCCGGCCTGAATTCCTTCAATTCCGAGATTGCCGATAACAATTCTTCTTCAGCTTCCGTCCACTTCCCTTGTAATATTAATACCCCGGCATATTTCATTTTGCAATTTGCAAACATGGCTTTAAATCTCCACTTTTTGCAAATTTCTTTAACATTGTTGCACCATTGGCTTGCTCTTTCATAATCGCGGACTCGTTCGCAGGCATCAATTAAAAAACAGCAGGCAACAGTTGTGATATTAATATCGGTTTTTTCAGAAGTTGTGGCCAGCAAAGTTGCCTCGTCAAGCAAGGGCATGCCCTCTGAGATTTTACCTTCAACCACTAAAATAAATCCCTTTAATGCTCCGGCAAGCGTTTCTCCGTCAATGTAACTATGCGATTTGCTTAGTGTTAATGATTCATCCAGAAGTTGAAAAGCTAGTTCTGTATTCTTATCAACTTGAAATGCCCACCTGGCTTTTAAAATTTTCATTAAAGCATGTTCCCATGAATCGGGCACTTCTCCAAGTAAACTTTCAGCTCTTTTGAACCATCCGCTGGCAATTGCAAATTCACCTTTGAATTCAATGTAATCAATACCTATCCAGCAAGCATTTCTTGCAGCACCGAGCTTATCATCCTTATCTAAAAATAAATTGTATGCTTTTGTTCGATATTCAAAAACAGCGGATGCATCATTTATCCACCAGCAGGCCCAGGCAAGTTCTTCCAAAACATCAGGTGAAGCATCTATTTTAAGCGCTTCTTCCAAGCATTCTTTTGCTTTTTCCCACTCGCCAATGGATAAAGCTTTAC
>CAZRMA010000771.1:574-1502 GCA_964600655.1 uncultured Ignavibacteriaceae bacterium | reverse complement strand
TATCCCATGTGATTCCTGAAGTGATAGGAAATCTTCCTATTGCTGTAGAGTTTAATCCAAAAGAACGAGTTTTATATCCAAGTGCTTGAGAATTATCACCTATTGCTTTACTTTCATAACCAGATGAAAATGAATTTAATCCAATACTATCTGGAGATTCTATTAATACTCTACCTGATAAAAAAGCCTCTTTTAATGGATACCACATTACACGAGCTTCACTTGGATTAATAGTTCCTGCTGAATCAGAAGAACTTATATTAAAATAATCTGTTGGTGTTATCTTTGTCGCATTAAATCCTCCAACGGCAAAGCCTCCTTTGGTTGATATTGATTTTGAGCCTGAATTTTCTTGAATGTAAACACGAACGCTATCGGGAGTTACCCGCAAATATTCATTTGTTATAGCCTTGGTTGCATTATATCCGCCTACGGCAAAGCCTCCTTTGGTTGATAGAGCTTTTACGCCTGTATCATCTACATAAACTCTTACTCCTTCTTGATAAACAGCAAATACTACTTGTCCGTTTTGATTTTTTACTTCAAATATTGCTGAATCTAATGGTGTTGCAGAATTTCCTTGTACTATTAATGCTCCTGTAGGATTTGTTACGCCAACTCCAACATTTCCATTGTTATAATAAATATCGTTACCATTTTGTTGCCACAGATTTGCATAATTTCCTAAATAAACATGGTTTCCATTTGATAAATAAAGTGTGTCTCCCGAAAAGCTTATTGCTTGTATTTCATTTGTTGAATTATTATCATTATCGGCAACTGAAATTGTGCCTCCTCCATTTGATAAACTTACTGATGTTCCTACTTGTGATAATATTTGTAGTTCATTTGTTGGGTCTGAATCTGCATCATTGGGATTTGTGATAAAACCTGAATTATTTGTTAAGTCGCTTGTGTTTGTGGGAAT
>CAZRMA010000771.1:0-564 GCA_964600655.1 uncultured Ignavibacteriaceae bacterium | reverse complement strand
AAAGGGGTGTTTGTTAAATCGTTGTAATCGCCAGAAAACATATTATCTGCTTTTGCTGCATTTAATGCATAAGGCACTGATAAAAGTTGAGAAACTCCCATAAGTTGATATCCATTGCCATCGGCATCTAGTTCTACTTGCAAAAAATAATTATCTGCTCCCCAATTTATTGTTGAAAAATCTCCCGAAACAACTGTTCCTGTTCCGATATTAAGATTTACTAAACCAAAATTATTAGTTGTTGTTGAAAAAGTTTCAATGTAAACTGGTGTTCCTGTTGAGCTTGTTTGTAAAATTGAGATTTTAAGATCTACTGCATGATTTTGCATTGCGTTACCGTTTACATCTCGCACAACTGACTGATACTTAAAACTCTGTGGAACTTGTGCAAACACAGTTAAAAGTATAAAGTTAAAAGTTAAAAGTAAAAGTGTTTTTTTCAAAATATGTTTTTTCATGATATATTATTTAATTAAGTAAATTAATCCAATTGTTTCCAAATTCCATTCAAATAACAATAAATATGATGAGTTAAAGAGCTCACAAAAATTTCACCTTCCGTAG
>CAZRMA010000770.1:0-1514 GCA_964600655.1 uncultured Ignavibacteriaceae bacterium | reverse complement strand
CTTCAGCATAATACATCCGGGGCTGCTAACATTGCAGTTGGCAGTTATGCACTTACTGCAAATACTTCTGGCTTTGGAAATACAGCAGCAGGTTATGAAGCTCTTGCAAGTAACGGAAACGGGAACGGTAACACTGCTGTTGGTCTGCTCTCACTTTATCATAATAATGCTGATAGCAACTCAGCATTTGGTTACGCAGCACTTTTTTCAAATACAACAGGATTTGATAACACCGCAATTGGTGCCCATGCTCTTTATTCAAACACTTCGGGGTATGATAATATAGCAATTGGCACTAGTGCGCTTGAGTCAAACACTACTGGTTCAAGTAATATTGCAATTGGGGTAAACTCTATGGAATATAACCAACTTGGAAATAGAAACACAGCAATCGGTATTGGTGCACTTGGTTATAACCAAAATGGGATTCTAAACACTGCAATTGGTTTAGGTGCCCTACAATATAACCAATCTGGAAAATTAAATACAGCAATTGGTAATTCTGCGGGACCGTCATCATCTATTTATTCCGATTTAGAAAATACTACTGCAATAGGAAATGAAGCTATAGTAACAAATTCAAACCAAGTAAGAATTGGAAATTCTAATGTTACAAGTATTGGCGGTTATGCCCCCTGGTCTAATCTTTCTGATGGGCGTTTCAAAAGAAATGTTAAAGAAAATGTTTCCGGTTTGAATTTTATCTTAGGATTAAGGCCAGTCACTTTCACTTTTAATATGAATGCCATTTCAAATAAGCTTCAAGAAAATATTACTTTTGATAAAAACGGTATTGAGAAACATATTGAAGAAAGTCCGGAAATGATTCAAAGCAGGGAGAAAAAATCTAAAACAAGAAGAGTTGGTTTTATTGCTCAGGAGGTTGAGTCTCTTGTGAATAAGTTGGGTATTGATTTCGATGGAGTAGAAAAGCCTGAAAATGAGGATAGCTTCTACAGACTAAGGTATTCTGAGTTTGTCGTCCCTTTGGTTAAAGGTATGCAGGAACAACAAAAAATGATTGAAGAGCTTAAGAAAGAAAATCAAGAACAGCAAACAATGATAAAGAAACTAACAACAAGAATAGAAGATTTAGAGAATAGAAATGATAATTAAAAAGCTGAATGATGAAAATTAAAATGAAATCATTTACTAAAAATATTTTTAACCTTTCAATGAGGTTTGTATGAAACGAAATGCACTTTTTATATCAACGATTTTTCTTAGCTGTATCTGTTTTCTAAATGCGCAACAAGCTAAAAAAAATAAAACTATTACAGAAAATGGAAAAAATAATATTCCATATAAATCAGAAAAAACTCAATCAATAAACGATAAAGTATCTTTTAAAGATGGAAGCACCACTCTTTTTGAAATAAACAGCGAAGGTTCTGCCGGTTCGCTAATTTTACCAAGCGTTGGAAGTGCGTTAAGCGGCAACAAACTTTATAATAATGGCGGCAATCTTTTTTGGGGAGATACTAAATTAAATGGTTTAGGTGGAGCTTCTATTT
>CAZRMA010000769.1:0-1514 GCA_964600655.1 uncultured Ignavibacteriaceae bacterium | reverse complement strand
TGCTTCTAAAGAAGAATTTAGAAAAGCGTACCGAAAATTAGCTATGCAGTATCACCCCGATAGGAATCCGGATGATAAAGAAGCTGAAGAAAAATTTAAAGAAGCTGCAGAAGCCTATGAAGTACTAAGTCATGATGAAAAAAAGGCAAGGTATGATCGGTTTGGACACGAAGGTGTAAAAGGCAGTGCTTACGGTTCACAAGGATTTTCTGACATTAACGATATCTTTTCGCACTTCTCAGATATTTTTGGTGGTTCATCCATTTTTGATGATTTTTTTGGAGGCGGTCAAAGACAAAGAGGAAGAAGAAGTTCTGGACAGCAGGGTTCGGATCTAAGAGTCAATCTGAAATTAACTCTTGAAGAAATTGCTACAGGCGTTACAAAAAAAATAAAAATCAAAAAGTATATCAATTGTGACCAATGTAACGGCACTGGAGCTGAGTCCGGAACATCAACAAAAACATGCCCGGTATGTAGTGGAACCGGAGAAGTTAGATCAGTTTCAAGATCCGTTTTCGGACAATTTGTAAATATAACCACATGCAACAATTGTAACGGTGAAGGTTCTGTAATCGATACACCATGCAAAAAATGTATGGGTGACGGTAGAATTCATGAAGAAACAACGTTAAAAGTTGAAGTACCTGCCGGAGTTCATGAAAATAGTTATATGTCTTTACGCGGGGAAGGAAATTCAGGAAAACGAGGTGGACAATCTGGTGATATTATTGTAGTTTTTCATGAAATAGAACATGAACACTTTACTAGAGATAATGATGATATTATTTATGATTTGATGATTAGCTATCCAGAAGCTGCATTAGGTTCTGAAGTTGAAGTTCCTACATTGACAGGGAAAGCAAAACTAAAAATAGATCCAGGGACTCAGCCCGGGAAACTTTTAAAAATGAGAGATAAAGGGATTAAGCATCTCAATCATTCAGGAACTGGAGATCAGATTGTAAGGATTAATATTCAAGTTCCGAAAAAAGTTAATGTGAAAGAAAGAGAGCTTTTAAAAGAACTTTTAGATATGCCTAACATTAAACCATCTGGAAAAATAGAAAAAAATTTTTTCAGCAAATTAGGATTTTAAATTGATCAGAATTTACTATGTTTTCGCAAATTCTGGTTTAAGTTTCTTTACTGTTAATAATGAATTTATTTATTGATGTTGCTGTTTAAGGTAGTTATATTTTAAAAGTTTTCGTTTAATTTTCTTATTCGAACCTGATACATGTTCAATAAAATTTCTAAAAAAATAGGATTTACGGAAACTGAGGTAAAAGTAATTATTTTTCTCATTTCTGCATTGATTATAGGATTTGGATATAAAACATTTTTTAAAAAAACTGACATTCAACCGTACAAAACTTTTGACTACTCTGAGGAAGACAGCTTATTTACACTAACAGAAAAAACTGAAAATATTCCTCAAAAGAAAGACACTTTAAGCGATAAAAATGTTGACTATAAGCAAGAAGTTTTAGATTTTAACAAAACAAATTTTC
>CAZRMA010000768.1:0-1517 GCA_964600655.1 uncultured Ignavibacteriaceae bacterium | reverse complement strand
GGAACAAGAAGCGGAACTTCAGAATCCATTCGATGATTTTTTGAATTGGAAACTACTATATAACCGGCATTTGCAAAATCGGTTTCAATTCCTCCGGCAATGCTTGAATCCAGGCCTGAAAAAACTAGTTTGCAATCCAAACCAAGTTCACAATTTTTTACAGTTAGATTTGCGACAGAAGAGGGAAGTGGAGTGGATAAAATCCAGTTAACTGCTTCTTTATAAGATTTACCAGCGGATCTTTCTGAAGCCGCTACTTCGACAATTTCAAACCATGGGTGATTAGAGAGTAACTCAATAAATTTTTGCCCGACACTTCCAGTCGCTCCAAGAATTCCGACTTTTATTTTTTTGTTATCACTCATTTAATTATTCCTCAATTAAAAAATTCAAAAAATTAATTTACATATTGTGATGCCCTAATAATATCCGAAAATACTCCGGCAGCAGTAACCTTGGCACCGGCTCCCGGGCCTTTAACCACCACTGGCCTATTTAAAGAATATGTTGTAGTGAAAGCAATTATGTTGTCGCTTTCCTGAAGTGAGTAGAAGGGATGTGCTGCATCAACTTCTTGAAGGGAAACTTTTGCTTTCCCGTTTTCAAGTAAGGCAATATACCTTAAAACTTTCGAATGTTTTTTTGCTTCCTTTACTTTTGCATCAAATTCAGCATCATATTTTTTTAGCTGTTCGAAAAATTCACTAATAGATTTTGCTTTTCTTGCACCTTCGGGGACTAGGTTTTCAACTTTTATATCTTTTAGTTCCAAAGATAAGCCTAATTCACGGGCTAAAATTAATAATTTTCTGGCGACATCAACACCATTTAAATCATCTCTTGGGTCAGGCTCGGTATAACCCTTTTCTTTTGCATCAAGAACAAATTGGCTGAAAGGCCTGCTTCCATCATAAGAATTAAAAATAAAACTTAAAGTTCCGGATAAAACAGCTTCTATTTTTGTGATTATATCTCCAGTAGAAACAAGATCTTTTAAAGTATTAATAACTGGAAGTCCGGCACCAACATTTGTTTCATATAAAAATTTCACATTATGTTTTAATGCTGAATCTCTAAGCTGTAAATAATACTTATAGCTGGCAGAATTTGCTTTTTTATTCGGAGTAACAATTGAAATATTTGAATTAAGTATGTCAAGATATTTTTCCACAACCTCATCAGCTGCTGTACAATCTACAAAAATGCTGTTAGGCAGGTTAAGTTCTCTCATTTCATCAATGAACTTAATCAAGTTAGTTTTTCTTGGCGACGACATTAATTCATCTTTCCAATTTTCCGGCTTAACTCCATTTGAGTTAATTAGCATTCTCCTGCTGTTTGCAAGGCCAATAATTTTAACACCAATTCCAAATTCTTTAGCGAGAAAATTTGTTTGGTTATAAATCTGCTTCAACAAAGTTCCGCCAATCAAGCCGGTTCCAACGAGAAAAAGATTAATTGTTTTTTCCTTTGAAAGAAATAATGAGTCGTGTAATGTATTTAAAGCCTTGCTTTCA
>CAZRMA010000767.1:0-1519 GCA_964600655.1 uncultured Ignavibacteriaceae bacterium | reverse complement strand
ATTAACTATTTAAATAATAATTTACAAAGATTAAAGCAATATGAAAAAACTAACTTTACTTTTAACCGCAGTTTTACTTTTTGCAGGTGCTGCTTTTGCGCAAGATTTACCTAAATTCAGCGGTTTAATGTTTGGTGATTTATTCTATAACGCTAATTCAATAGATTCTTCTAAGAAAGATATAAATGGGTTTCAATTTAGAAGAATTTATATCACAACCGACTATTCAATTAATGACCATTTTTCGACTAGATTCAGAATGGAATCATCTATCACTAACGGATCAAATGTAGGAGTTTTTGTAAAAGATGCCTGGTTAAAATGGAAAGATGTTTTTAAAGGTTCAGACTTGATAGTTGGTATGTCACCGACACCTGCTTATGATGCTTCAGAAGGTGCATGGGGATACCGATCATTAGAAAAAACCATTATGGATTATTTTGGAATTGTTTCTTCAAGAGATATTGGTATTGATTTGAAAGGTAAAATTGATGAATCAGGCACTGCAAAATACTGGTTAAAAATCGGAAATGGTTCCGGGAACAAACCTGAAACAGATAAATACAAAAGATATTACGGACAACTACAATTTGCTCCAAGCAAAAGTTTACTATTAACTGTTTATGGAGATTATGCATCCAAGCCGCAGAAAAAAGATCCTTTTAACGGACAGATGAAAAGTAATTCAGCATTTGTTGCAGCTGGATTTGTCAATTACAAATACGAAAAAACTTTTGCGTTAGGTGTTGAAGCATTCTTAAAGAGTCAGCAAAATAATTATTCACCAACTGGAGCTGCTGCATCATTGGGATCACAGTCAGGCTTTGG
This sequence comes from uncultured Ignavibacteriaceae bacterium, assembly GCA_964600655.1. Taxonomy (GTDB): domain Bacteria; phylum Bacteroidota; class Ignavibacteria; order Ignavibacteriales; family Ignavibacteriaceae; genus CAVSWT01. The sequence goes on along the minus strand of CAZRMA010000767.1, from coordinate 691 downwards.
ACTTTCAGTATGGGCTAAAGCAGCTCTTTCTGATAATGTAGGAATTGTAGGACGTTATGATACTTATGATCCAAATACAGATAGTGCATCCAAAAACGATAAGCAAGGTTTAATTATTGGTGCAGTTGATTTTAAAGTTGGTCCTAAGGTTAGTGTTATGCCAGGTGTAGAAGTTCACACTTTGGAAGGTGCAAAAAACAGTGATGTGACTCCAAGAGTTACTTTCTTTTGGGAATTTTAGTTAAGTATATATTTTGTGTTAATTCAATTTTATATAAATTTAAGAAAGGTAATAATATGAAATCTAAATTTTATTTAATTACGGTACTTTTTCTTGCTGTATTAACTGGAGTAGGCAGTGCACAACAAAAATTGAATGGTGCAGGTGCAACATTTCCCTATGTAATTTATTCAAAATGGTTTGATGTTTATCATCAGAAAACCGGGATTGAATTCAACTATCAGTCAATTGGCAGCGGCGGCGGAATCAAACAGGTAATTGAAGGAACTGTTGATTTTGGTGCTTCCGATGCCCCAATGTCTGAAACGCAAATGAAACAAGTTAAGGATAAACAAGGCACCGAAATTTTACATATACCTACAGTTATGGGTGCTGTTGTTGTAACCTATAATTTGCCTGGTGTTAAAAAAGGATTAAAGATAACGCCAGATGTGCTTGCAGGAATTTATC
>CAZRMA010000766.1:0-1525 GCA_964600655.1 uncultured Ignavibacteriaceae bacterium | reverse complement strand
CCCTACTTCATGCCATCGCGCAAGACCTTGATACTGCATTAGTAATGTACCGATACCGCCGCCGCCTACTAACCCAATTACGGTAGCCATTCTTACGTTTATATCCCAACGGTAAATTGTGAATGAAAGAAATGGCAACACAATTTGAGGGACAACTGCATACCAAACAACCTGGATTTTATTTGCTCCGGTCGCAGAAATAGCTTCAATAGGACCTTCTTCAATATTTTCTATCGCTTCAGAATATAATTTTGCGTTTGATGCTATAGTATGGACCAGCAAAGCTATCATTCCCGCGAATGGGCCAATACCAACCCAAACTGAAAAAATAATTGCCCAAATTAAAGGCTCGATTGAACGAATAAAATTTAAAACAATTCTTAAAACATAATAAACTGCAAATGAAATTTTATTGGTCTTCATTAAATTTCGTGCAGTAAAAAAACTTAATATCAGCGTAAGTGGAATTGAAATTAGAGTTGCAAGTAATGCAATATAAATGGTTTCTATCATAGCAAATAAAGCATCATCAAAAATCCCCATGTTGGGCTGAAACATTGCACTGAAAATTCTTTGTGCCCCCTGCATTCCTTCACTACTGAATATGCCGACGATTGAAATTTTTGTTACAATCCAGCCGGCAATAAAAGTAATGTTAAACAAAAACCATCCGAAAGTTTCAACCGTCCATTTTGTTACTTTATTATCTCTGGCAATTCCGAAAAGCTTACATGAAAGAGAAGTTCGTGATGCAGTCCATAGTATACCAAGCACAACACTTATCACATAAATAATTCCAATTTCTTTCCATGAAAAAGGAAGGTCGCGTAATTCTAAAATAAACTTGTAATAGATTGCTCTCTCTAAAACAATCAAAGAATAAAAGACAAGAAAGATATCGAGCAGAGCAGATTTTAAAAAATTAAATTTCTCTTCCCTTTTTTTATTCTGATCAATTATCTGATGAGGAGTTAATTCAATTTCCGGATTTTGGATTGTCATCTAATTTCCACCTCTTCTGCTTCTTCTCCGTAAATTGTTCTAAACCACGTTTCGTCAATGTCGCCTGGCAAACCCTCGTATACTATCTCTCCCGCTTTTAATGCAATTACGCGAGATGCATATCTCCTTACTAAACTTAAAAAGTGAAGATTGCATATAACTGTTGTACCAAGTTCTTTATTAATTTTCTCAAAATACTGCATAATGGAATTCGATGTTGCCGGATCCAAAGAAGCAACCGGTTCGTCAGCCAAAAGAAGCTTTGGATTTTGCATTAAACTTCTGGCGATTGCTACACGCTGCTGCTGGCCGCCGCTTAGTGAATCAGCACGTATATTAGCTTTTTCAGTTATGCCCACCGTTTCCAAACTTCGATACGCTTCGTCAATAGTTTCTTTTGAAAATTTTTCAAGAATAGAATTCAAAGTACCTAATGCACCTAATTTCCCAGTAAGAACATTAATTAATACTGATCTTCTTTTTATTAAATTGAACTGCTGGAAAACCATACCAATCTGGCTTT
>CAZRMA010000765.1:0-1528 GCA_964600655.1 uncultured Ignavibacteriaceae bacterium | reverse complement strand
ACGCGGACAGGTAGAAGGCGGGGCACAGGTTCTTGATATAAATATGGATGAAGGCCTGCTCAATTCAGAAGAAGCAATGGTTAAATTTATTAATCTTCTTCAAGCTGAACCGGATATTGCTAAGCTGCCGATAATGATTGATTCCTCTAAATGGTCGGTTATTGAAGCCGGATTAAAATGCCTTCAGGGAAAAAGTATCGTTAATTCCATTAGCTTAAAAGAAGGCGAAGAAGTTTTTATTGATCATGCAAAAAAAATTAAAATGTATGGTGCGGCAACAGTCGTAATGGCATTTGATGAAAAAGGGCAGGGAGATACTTTTCAACGAAGAATAGATATTTGTAAACGAGCTTATGATATTTTAACCAATAAGGTTGGTTTCAATCCGCAGGATATTATTTTCGATCCAAACGTTTTAACAGTTGCCACCGGGATTGAAGAGCACAATAATTACGCGGTAGATTTTATTGAAACAGCAAGATGGATAAAACAAAATCTTCCTCATGTAAAAGTTAGCGGGGGGATAAGCAACATTTCATTTTCATTCCGCGGAAATAATTTAGTTCGTGAAGCAATGCATTCGTCTTTTCTTTTTCATGCCATTAAAGCCGGGCTTGATATGGGAATAGTGAATGCCGGCCAACTTGAAGTTTATGAAGAGATTTCAAAAGATCTTTTAGAACTTGTTGAAGATGTACTTCTTAATAGAAGAAAAGATGCCACCGAAAGACTGGTTGATTTTGCAGAGACCGTTAAACAAAAAGGCAAAGAGGCTGTAAAAAAGGATGAATGGAGAAATGGTACTGTAGAAGAAAGATTAAAACATGCACTTGTAAAAGGAATTGTTGATTATATTGAAGAAGATACAGAAGAAGCAAGAAAGAAATTACCTAAACCCATTGAAGTAATTGAAGGCCCTTTGATGGATGGGATGAATGTTGTCGGTGATTTATTTGGTGCGGGAAAAATGTTTTTACCTCAAGTGGTTAAAAGTGCACGTGTAATGAAAAAATCTGTTGCATATTTGATTCCTTTCATCGAATTGGATAAACAAGCATCAAATGACACCAGGGCAGCAGGTAAAATTTTGATGGCTACTGTAAAAGGCGACGTTCATGACATTGGAAAAAACATAGTTGGTGTCGTGCTGGGCTGCAATAATTATAATGTTGTTGATCTTGGAGTAATGGTTAGCGCTGAAAAAATTTTACAAACCGCAATTGATGAAAAGGTTGACGTAATAGGTTTAAGCGGGCTTATTACACCATCGCTTGATGAGATGGTGCACGTTGCAAAAGAAATGGAGCGAAGGGGAATAAAACTTCCATTATTAATTGGCGGCGCAACAACTTCACGAATTCATACGGCAGTTAAAATTCAACCTGGTTTCAGTGGAACAACGGTGCATGTATTGGATGCTTCCCGGAGCGTTCCTGTAGTAAGCAGTTTATTGAGTGATGATAAAAACGTGAAAGAAAAATTTGAATCAAGCATTAAAGAAGAATATGAAAAGATTAGAATTAATCAT
>CAZRMA010000764.1:0-1531 GCA_964600655.1 uncultured Ignavibacteriaceae bacterium | reverse complement strand
GCACTGGTGGAGAGAAATGTTTCCTTCTTATCTGGAAAAAGTGGGTTGAATACTTATTTGAGTTTCTTCCAAAATTTTACATCTATATTTATTCATTATATCTTAATAAAACTTATAAGGTGATAAATGAAAAAAATTGGAATACTATTCGGGCAAGAAAATACTTTCCCGGCAGCATTTGTAAAAAGAGTAAATAAAAAAAATGTAGAAGGAATAATTGCTGAGTTTGTGCAGATTGACAAAGTAATTCAAGGTGAACCTTGTGGCTATGACGTTATTATAGATAGAATTTCCCAGGATGTTCCTTTCTATCGAGCGTTTTTAAAAAATGCTGCTTTAAGTGGCACTGCGGTAATCAATAATCCTTTTTGGTGGAGTGCGGATGAGAAATTTTTTAATAATGCTCTTGCAACCAAAATTGGAGTAGCTGTTCCTAAAACTGTTATTCTACCTTCAAATCAACATCCGGCTGATACAACTTCCGCTTCTTTTACAAATTTATCTTATCCTTTAGATTGGGAAGCAATTTTCAACTATATTGGATTTCCAGCATACTTTAAACCATTTGCAGGCGGTGGTTGGAAAAATGTTTATAAAATTGATTCCGCTAATCATTTTTACAGAACATATCATGATACCGGCCAGCTCGTAATGATGCTTCAGGAAGAAATTATTTTTTCAGATTATTTTCGCTGTTATTGTTTAGATAGAAAAGATGTTCATATCATGCAATATGATCCTAAACAGCCGCATCACTTGCGATATGTAAAAGGTGAATTGAAAACAGAAAAAAAATTAATTGAACGAATTAAACAAGATGCAATAAAATTAAATAAGGCACTTGGTTATGATTTTAATACTGTAGAATTTGCAATTAGAGATGGAGTTCCCTATGCTATTGACTTTTGTAATCCTGCTCCGGATGCCGATGCTAATTCTGTTGGACAAGAAAATTTTGAATGGATAGTTGAGAATGCAGCAAACATGGCAATTGAACGGGCAATACACCATAAAGTAGGTCGAAACAATTTAACCTGGGGCGATTTTGTAACTTCGTTTGCAAATAACAAACCGTTGCAATAAAAATAATTCAGTAAATAATTTGTTAGTATATTTTTTAATACCTATTTAAGATTAAAAAATAATTAGCAGATTCTCTTTATAAAAATTGTATGCAAAAAAAATTATACACACTTGGAATTGAGGAAGAATTTCAGATTGTTGATCCTGTATCAAGAGAATTGCGTTCGCATATTCAGGAGATTTTAGAAGATGGTAAATTAATTCTTGCCGAAAACGTTAAGCCTGAAATGCATCAATCTGTTGTGGAAATGGGAACGGATATTTGCGAAGATATACATGATGCAAAAAAGCAAGTCACCAAGCTTAGAAAAGATTTAGCCGAGCTTGCCATTAAACAGGGTTTAAGAATTGCAGCTTCAGGCACCCATCCTTTTTCTCATTGGAAAGATCAAAAAATCACAGAACATCCGAGATACAAAACAATAATAACTGACATGCAGCAGGTAGC
>CAZRMA010000763.1:0-1536 GCA_964600655.1 uncultured Ignavibacteriaceae bacterium | reverse complement strand
GGTTATGGGTTTTTACGGGTACTGTATTCTCTGGTTTCAAATACTTATAATCCTCTGATTATATTATGGGTTATCCTCCTGACTTTATAACAATTAAATATTTGCAAGACCCTTTACCTGTTGAATTATCAGAGTATAGTGCCACCACGAATGGAGAGCAAGTGGAATTATCCTGGACAACGGCAACTGAAACAAATAACAAAGGATTTGAAATACAGAGAAGCACTAATGGAAATACATTTAAGGATATTGCTTTTATTCAAGGCAATGGAACCACAACTCAAAAACACTTGTACTCATTTTCTGATAATGAGGTGAGTATCGGTAATTACAGTTATCGCTTAAAACAAATAGATTTTGACGGAAGCTACAAATACAGCAATGAGATAGAAGTAAATGTAAATTCTCCATTGGAGTTTTCACTAGAACAAAACTATCCAAATCCTTTTAATCCTATTACGGGCATAAGATATATTGTCAAAGATAGAGGACTTGTTAGTCTAAAAGTTTATGATATTCTTGGAACAGAAATTGTTAGCTTAGTAAATGAGGTGAAGGAGCCCGGGGTTTACTCAGTTTCGTTTAATGGACTTAATTATCCGAGCGGTGTTTATCTTTATAAAATAAATGTAAACAATTATGTTTCAGTTAAAAAAATGTTACTAGTCAAATAATCACATTACGGGGGCAGTTTTTTTACTGCCCCTTTGTATTAAAAATTTTTCTTGGGTGAACATATGAAGTATCTGCACGTTTTATTGTTCATATTAATTTCGGGGATTTCTTCGGCGCAAACTTTTGGGACTTCTCCACTTGACTCCGGAAACGTTTGGGTATATGATAATTTTGCAGCATATGATTTTTGGAATTTACTTGATACTACTGTAACATATAGCGATACTTTGAAATATCAAATTCTTCACGGAAATTATCTGGGCCAAATATCAGAGGTGAAAGTTAGGTTGCGCGACGATGGTTATTTTGTGCAAAGGATGCCTGATTCGTATAATACTCCTAATCACGAAAGGAATTATTACAAAAAAGGAGCTAAACTTGGAGATAGCTGGGTTCAACCGGATGTTTCAGGAATTACAGATTCATTAGTCACGGATGTTATTGATACCAGCAGAGCTTATATTTTTAATAAATGGGTAACGGTGAGGATCTTACATACACATTATTCTGTGTTAGAATATTGGGATACGTTTACGGATGAATTTGGTTTGCTGGCAACAGAGGATGATTTTGGAATTACCTATTACCTTTATTGCTGCATAATTGACGGCGTAGCATACGGGGACACTACAGTATTAGGAGTTGAAGATATACAGGATCAGCCTGAAGATTTTATACTTGAGCAAAATTATCCGAATCCATTTAATCCCAGCACTACAATAACCTACCAGGTTCCGAAATTAAGTTTAGTTTCCCTGAAGGTATACGATGTTTTAGGTAAAGATGTAGAATCACTGGTTAATGAGGAAAAATATCCTGGAAGGTATACTGTTAACTTCAACGCTTCTAATCTTGCAAGCG
>CAZRMA010000762.1:0-1540 GCA_964600655.1 uncultured Ignavibacteriaceae bacterium | reverse complement strand
CGTCTTTGTCCCGATATTTCGGGATAAAGAGAGCCTCTCTAGCGCTGCCTTATTTATACAGTCTGCCAGAACTGTTTTCATTTTCATATTTTTTCTACCAACACCTCCTTTAAAAACAGATATTAATTAAACGATATTTTTATTTACCTAAATAGAAACAAAATCCAACTCTAGTTCCCCAGAAATAATCATTTAAATCACCGTGCTTCGTACCGTCAATTTTATCATTAAGCATGTAGTGATTGCTGAATAAAATATTTAATCCTACCCTATTGGAGATCATATATTCTGCTCCAACACCGCTTATTAAAAATGGATATAAATTATTACTGAATTTCAAGAATGACTGGTCTTCAATGGATATTCCAGCACCTACAAAAACATATGGAGTAAATTCATTAAATGGATTCAAATAATATTTAGCTTGAAGTTCAGCATTATTAAAAGTTTTTTGCAGATAATTTTCTGTATACAATTGCCATCTGCCCATATTAAGATTTAATGATAAATTGCCTGTTAATTCTGCTTGTATTTCCAACTCTCCCGCTGCTCTTGTTAAAGGATTTGCATAATCACCGGAATAAGTTTGAGTGCCTAGATTAATTCCTACTCCCCATTTTGCCCTCATTGCTGTTAGGTTTCTTCCATAGACATCTGTTTTTTCATCCACAATTTTTTCTTTTTCATAATCTTTAATTACTGCTGAATTAATATCTTTCGGATTCTTTAATTCCCATAACCCTTCTTTTAAGCCTTCAATAACAAGACTTTCAACTGCTTTTTCGATTGCTTCGGTAACGCACATTTCTGGAGGTTCATTGTAGCTGTAACCTGTCTCAGCTTCAAGTAGTCTTTTAAAAGATACATATCTGAAAAATCCTACATCAACTAACTGTGAAAGTATTGTTTTAGATGTGTAAACCGTTTTAAGAATTCTCCCATTCTGGGTTGAGATCGCGCGAAGATAAATTGTAACCCTATCTTGTCTATATTGTCCGGAAGAACTAATTCCAAAATATTTTATTCCTGCACCGCCTGTTAGAATATTTGTGTCGTAAGAAATAATACCGCCTTCAAGAATTACTCCTGCAAATAGTAACGGCGGCAGAAGTTGATCCTGCTGATTATTTTTATTCAAGTATTCAGCACGGCTGGACCGTATTATCTTTCTTTCATTTAAAAGATTTGAAAGCCCTTCTCTTTCAATCGGGATAAACCACCCAGACTCTTCAAGTGCTTTTAATAAGATGGATGTAGCCCCCTGGGTAACAGCAGTTGACCAACTAGTCCCATTTGCGGTTGCTTTATATTGCCCGGTTTGATCACGAAATTTATAGACAGCCGCTACAATTTTATCTTTTGCAGCCGGCAATGATTTTAACTCTTTATTAATTGGAGTTAAAGGGCCCAACTTAGCTCGAGTTGTTTCCATAGTTGGGATCATTTGTGAACAGCCCTCGATAAGCAGTAAAATTATTAAACCAGTAATTATGTAAATTAAATTTTTAATCGTTTGCATATTTGTTTCTCAATAATAAGG
>CAZRMA010000761.1:0-1548 GCA_964600655.1 uncultured Ignavibacteriaceae bacterium | reverse complement strand
AAGAATGGTTTTCCGAAAACCAGGAGTAATTTATTTTCGGAAACCACATTTCTTTTATTTTAATTTTTGACCAAGAGATTCGGGTTTGTTTTTATCGTTTTTTTTATCTCTTTTTGCCGCTTTTTTTTCTTTCATAGTTTTCAATGGTTCTTTCTTTGAACCTTTTTGTGTGTTTTGACCTTTGCTCATTTTATAACTCACTTTGTTTTTAACTAACCATTAAGATTACATTAGGATACATTGAAAGACTATTAAGATCAATAGACCAAAAGGATGAAAAAGGAACTACATCATTATGGTTCTCATGAAAGGATCAACAAAAAGAAAATCCGTATCCATCCATCGGCTGAATAACGTTAGTAATAAACTTGACACAAAGATCATCGGTTATTCCGGTTGGTCCCTTGGCTAAAAGGATTTGTCTATTGGTTTGTAGTTGCAACTCATTGCCAAGGAATTACAAATATCAAATTTTACTAAATTTTCATTTATTTCTATGACTTGATTAAAGAGAGAGTTATCTGCTGATTATGTTTTTTCTTCCTTTAACATAATGTCCCCCCCTTCTAAGCAACCAAATCAAATCGCTGAAACTATTTTTTGCAATTCTTCTTTATTTAAGCAAAACTTAATTTTAAGTTCATCCCAAAGCATGCCGTTTTTCACTTCATCAAATCGCAAATCATTATCAGTTAAATTTGGGTATTTCTTTTTAAGTTTAGCCTTTTTGATGTACCAATTTTCAACTATTGAATGACTTGAAGTTGAGAATTGCTGAACTACTGTATTTTTTCCAAGTGTCATTTTTTAATCCTATTATTATGCAATTTTTATATGAGATATTATCAAGGAATAAGATACCGCACAATGGTACAAAGGGATGAAAAATGAACTACATCTTTTGATTGAGAGGAAATGATAATTTTAATAAGAAGTAATGAAAAATAATTTTTGTTTCAATTGGGAGTTAAACAATTAAAAAAATGGAAATGAACAGGATTGGCTTTTCATTTCCATTTAATTTTTATTCGATAATACTTTATTTGTCAAATAATTCTTATTTGCTGCTTTTAGGAATATCATGTTTAATTTTATTCCACATTTCTGAGAAGTCAGATTTGCTGGAATCAAATGTCGGGCTTTCAGAATTGTGACATTCTTTGCATAAAGCAACCCTTTCTTCATCTGTTTTAAACACTCTGAGACCATTTTTTTCAGCATCTTTTATGTTTTTCATAATTTTAAGGTTTTTATAGTCAGCTCCAGCTCCATGGCAGGTCTCACATTGTACGCCATCTTCCATATTGAATTTTGCTGTTTTTAATGAGGCATTAATATTGTATCCACTAACGTGGCATTTTAAACAGGCTTCACTTAATACTGCGTTTGTTGATAATCCTTTTGCTTTAGCAATACTATCTGCCTCCGCTGTTTTTAGAGTTTCATAGGCTTTGGAATGAGCACTGGCTTTCCAGATATCAATTTGTTTACCCTGTTTTTCAGATTTGTGGCACATGCCGCAAGTCTCAACGCCTACAAATGAATGGC
>CAZRMA010000760.1:0-1550 GCA_964600655.1 uncultured Ignavibacteriaceae bacterium | reverse complement strand
TTTCAGAATCTGCAACTTATCGTGTAAGTGATTTGATAAACAGTCAGATTAAAGACCTTCAATCAAAGGGAGAGAGATATGAAGCCGCTGCACTAAAGGCTGCTGAAGAATATGCAATTGAATGTGCAATGCTCAAAGTATATGGATCCGAGATGCTGGATTATGTAGTTGATGAAACTGTTCAGGTGCATGGAGGTTACGGGTATTCGGAAGAATATCCTGCCGCAAGAGCCTACAGGGATTCAAGGATTAACAGGATTTTTGAAGGGACAAACGAAATTAATCGTTTGCTAACCGTAGATATGCTTGTTAAAAGATCTATGAAGGGAAGAATTGATCTAATGGGACCAGCAATGGCAATTCAAAAAGAACTAATGTCGATTCCTTCATTTGAAAACGGCAAAGACGAATTACTTTCAGCTGAAAAGAAAGCAATTAATAATGCAAAGAAAGCAATCCTTATGGTAGCAGGAAGTGCCATACAAAAACTGATGCAAAAACTGAAAGATGAACAGGAGGTTATAATGAATGTTACTGATATGCTGATTGAAGTTTTTGCCTGTGAATCGGCCTATCTGAGGACAATGAGACTTTCAAAAACAAAAAAGGGTGAAGAACTCCAGCCCTACATTGATATGACAAAAGTTTATGTGAATGATGCTATTGAAAAAATTAATTTGTTTGGTAAACATGCAATTACAGCATTCACCGAAGGAGATGAATTACAAATGCTTCTGCTTGGATTAAAACGGTTCACGAAGCTTGAACCTGTGAACACTGTAAAACTAAGACGAAATATTGCTGATAAATTAATCGAGGCAAATCATTTTTGTTTCTGATTGTATGTTGTGTTAATCAGAATCTTGGCCCAATCCGTTAATTAATGGATTGGGTTTCTTATATTTAAAATCAAAAACAGTTATTAAATATGAATAATTATTCAAAACCAATGTTGAAAGAAGATTCTCTCAAAGATAAAGTAATTGTTGTTACCGGCGGAGGAACAGGGCTTGGAAAATCAATGAGTAAATATTTTCTGGAACTTGGTGCAACAGTTATAATTGCAAGCAGAAAATTTGAAATTCTAAATAAAACTGCAGAGGAATTAAAAATATCAACTAAAGGAAAAATTCTTCCGGTTGAATGCGATGTTACTGATTATAAGCAGGTTGAGAATTTACTAAGCACAGTTCTTGATAAATTCGGAAAGGTTGATGTACTGGTAAATAACGCCGCCGGAAATTTTATTAGTCCTACCGAAAGGCTATCCAATCGTGCTTTTGATATAATAATAAATATAGTTTTAAAAGGCAGCTATAATTGCACACTGGCATTTGGAAAACACTGGATCGATAAAAAATCTGATGGAACAATATTAAATATTATCACTACTTATGCCTGGACAGGTTCGGCTTATGTAGTGCCGTCCGCATGTGCAAAAGCCGGAGTACTGGCGTTGACAAGGTCATTAGCTGTTGAGTGGGCAAAATACGGTATCAGAACAAATGCGATTGCGCCGGGACCATTTCCGACAAAAGGAGCCTGGGACA
>CAZRMA010000759.1:0-1570 GCA_964600655.1 uncultured Ignavibacteriaceae bacterium | reverse complement strand
ATCAGCATATATAAAATATGAGTAAGCGCATTTTGACCGGCTTCGTATTCTTTCATTCCCATCACAAAAAAGACGAAAGCTAAAACCGTAACAACAGAATAAATGATTAAAGGTATATTATTTATTTTTTTGTTTTCTTCTTTTGGTTTTTCTTTTTCTTCACCTTCTTCGTTCTTTTCTTTTTTAGAATGAGCAACCGATGCGTCATGAGCTTCTTTATCTGATTTTTTTGTAACCAAAACTAAAGTAAGTATTAGTGCAATTGCAGTAAGAACAACATAAACCCAGAAAACACCGCCCAATCCGTTTGGAGGAAATATGGTTGAAGTGTGATGCCTTACAAAAGGTGAAATAAAACCCGAAAAAAATGCGCCCAGATTCATGAAACCATAAATTGCACCATAAGCCATTGCCGAATTTTTAGAAGTAGTATATCTCTTAACTCCTGCATAAGCAGCCGGCTGATATAGTCCATAACCAACAACAACAAGAAACAATCCAGCAACCATTACAAAAAACATTGGACTTAAAAATCCATTAGTAAATGGAATTGTATCCGACAATGCAACTAAAATTCTCCCAGCAAGAATTGCTATAAAAGAAAGTATCAGCGACATTCTCACTCCAATTTTATCAGAGTAGCCTCCAAGCACTACCATTGCAAGAGTGATTCCGCCTGTTAAAACACTATAAACCCACCCAGAATGTAGGTCCGAAAGGCCAACATTTTCTGAACAGAATTTTCCTAGAATTGTTAGTATTCCGAAATAGACTAAACCTTCAATTACATAGGGAAGATTAACTCCCCATAATGCTTTAGGAGCTTTCACAAATGCAATAGAAGTTTCTTTCAGTTCTTTAAATGCATCACTAATAATTTCAGAAAGTGATTTAGGCTCTTCAACAGTTTTTTTATCTTCAGTTATTTCGGACATAAATAAACCCCGTGGTATTTTATAATGATTTAATATTTCTTTTTATGTTGTGAACACAAACCCAATTTCTTTGAGAAATTGGGTTTGTTTGAGTAGTGATTATTAATTTTTAAAACAGCAGCATCCATAAAACATAATCTAAAATTAAAATTAAAGCAGCGGACATAACGAATGAACGTATAGTTGACTGTCCGACACCTTCTGCCCCGCCTTCCGTTTGGAAACCAATGTGGCAACCCAGCAATGCCGTTACTCCACCAAAGAATATTGTTTTAATTAAACCTGCAATCAAATCAGAAAAAACAAAAAATCTTTTTACGGAAATAAAGAAGACGGAGAAAGACACATTCAAAAAATAATTGGAAACTATAAATGCACCGAAAACTGCTATGGTGTTAGCGAAAATAACCAGCACAGGCATCATCAATATCGAAGCAAGAAACCTGGGCATTGCCAAATATCTAACCGGGCTGATTGCCATTGTTTCAAGGGCATCAATTTGTTCTGTGACTTTCATAGTTCCAAGCTCTGCAGCTATTGATGCGCCAACTCTTCCTGCAATTACAATTCCCGTTAATACCGGTCCAAGTTCTGTAATGATAGCTCGGCTGGTAGCGCCTCCTAAAAATGAAAGC
>CAZRMA010000758.1:0-1570 GCA_964600655.1 uncultured Ignavibacteriaceae bacterium | reverse complement strand
AGTACATTAGCACAGTTTACAAGCGGGCTTCAAAACGGAAGGTACGCTGGCGATATCAACACTTCGGGTGTTTCTGGTTACGCAGTCGGAGTAGATTGTTCCGGATTTGTCAGTCGGTGCTGGCAGTTGAGCTATCACTCTTCAACAAGCGATATGCCTTCAATAACAACAGAATATTCTGATTGGAGTGATCTGAAACCAGGAGATGCAATTCTTAAACAAGGGCACGTAAGACTTTTTGTTGACAAGGCTCCAAACGGTGCAATGCATGTTGTGGAATCTTCCGGCAGAGATTGGGGAGTTTCTTACTGGACATATTCTCCTTCTGATTTAACAGCGTATCATCCATGTTATTATAACGGAATGGAAAGTAATTATTCATTTAATGTTCCCCAATTACTAAGTGTGTTGAATTTGCATGATAACAAAGTAAAAATCACATGGACTTGTGATACGACGAATGTAATAGGCTATCGACTTCATAAATCTACAGATGGGACTAATTGGAGTATGATAAAAGATGAATCTAGTTTGAAGGGGCTAAGTACAACTATTGCCATTAGCGGTGCTGAGTATTATCGCATTTCCAGTGTGCTAAATGATTCATTGAATAATAGTGAAAGCAATTGGTCAAATGTTCTTGGCGCGAAGCAAAATGCAAACGCTAAAAAAATATTAATAGTAGATGGGTTTAACAGGCAAAATGGTGATTGGCGCGGGGAGAGCAATACATTTGCTTATAGATATGGACAAGTCTTGGAACCGCTAAATTTAAATTTTGAATCTGTTAAAAATTCCGAAGTAATTGATTCGGTTGTTAGTTTAAATTATTATGACGCAGTTTTATGGATACTGGGAGATGAAAGTTCTGTCGATGAAACATTTAACTCTGTAGAACAAAAACTTGTAAAAAATTATCTTGAAAATGGAGGAAATCTTTTTGTCTCCGGAAGTGAAGTCGGCTGGGACTTATCGCACAAGGGAAGCAGCAGTGACAAAAGTTTCTATAATAATTATTTAAAAGCAATATTTATTGCAGATGATTCCGGCTCCTTAATTGTAAAAGGTATATCCGGTTCAGCACTTGAAGGAACTGCATTTAACTATGCTCAAGTATATGAAGTTGGTTATCCTGATGAAATAGGAGTTTACGGGGGCAGTACTTTATGCATGGAATATTCGAACAATACCGGTGCTGGGATACAGTATTCAGGACAATTTGGCTCTTCATCAAAAATCGGTAAAATAATTTATCTTGGGTTTCCGTTAGAAACAACCGCTGATGACTCTTCCTTCAATTCTGTAATAAGCAAGTCTACAAATTACTTTTTTACAAATGTGAGTTCTGTTTTATCGAAAAATATTAGCCCTTTAAAATTTAATTTATTGCAGAACTATCCTAATCCATTTAATCCATCTACAACAATAGAATTTAGCTTGCCTCAAACTTCTCATGTATCGTTAAAAGTTTACGATATAACAGGAGAAGAAGTCGCAAGCCTTGTTAATGAAGTTAAAACAGCAGGAGATTATAAAGTTAATTTCAACGCTAGCAGCTTAGCAAGCGGCG
>CAZRMA010000757.1:0-1570 GCA_964600655.1 uncultured Ignavibacteriaceae bacterium | reverse complement strand
TACTTAATGATTTTGCAAAACAAATATTAAGTAGTCTCGATGAAAATTTTACAATTACTGATCTTGAAGATTGTATAAATATTTTAGTACGTCCCTTTAGAAACAAAGTTCTTGATAAGGAATTAACAGCAAAAGCAATTTTGTCTCTTGCCCTTTCAAATTATGAAATCCGCTATAGTCCTGATCAAAGCCTTTCGGAGAGAATCATATTTCCTCACTCACCTTCGGAAATTAATGGAATTGAGGATGCCCGTTTTGTTGAATTTATTGATGAAGACGGACAACGAATATATTATGCAACTTATACTGCATATGACGGCAAAGTTATTTTTCCACAGCTGCTTGAAACAAAAGATTTTCTTCATTTTAAAATCAGCACATTAAATGGTCCAGAAGTTAAGAATAAAGGGATGGCGCTTTTCCCACGGAAAATAAACGGGCTCTATGCGATGATCTCACGTCAGGATAATGAAAATATATTTTTAATGTATTCTGATCAGCTTCATTTTTGGTACACAAAACAATTAATTCTAAAGCCAACATATCCTTGGGAATTTGTGCAGCTTGGCAATTGCGGTTCACCGATTGAAACGGAAGCAGGCTGGCTGGTATTAAGTCATGGTGTAGGGGCAATGCGTGAATATACTATGGGAGCGTTTTTGTTAGATAGAAATGATCTGTCTATAGTTATCGGTCGTCTGAAAGAGCCTTTGTTAACGGCAAATGAAAAAGAAAGAGAAGGTTATGTTCCTAATGTTATTTATAGCTGCGGCGGGGCAATACATGGGGACGAACTTATAATTCCATATGCTATGTCTGATCATGCAAGCAGTATAGCAAAAGTAAATTTAAAAGAATTGCTTACAGAATTAACTTCTTCCAAAAATAAAATTTAGGTTTAAACATTTGAAAAAAATAATATTCTTCACTATTACATCATTCATATTCTTTGTCATGAATATTTTTCCTCAAAATAAAATTGAACGGAAAGATATTGAAGTCCAATTTAAAGGAGACGCACAAATTGAAGTCGGCAATCATTATGTTGGTGCTGAATTCCATCATAGTTTTCCTGCGCCACAGCGAATAAGTTTTTACTATCCGGTAGCAAATAGTATCGACTTGAGCAACGATTATTGGAAAAGAGATTCAACATTTGTTATAACGATTGGTTTATCCGAAGGTGATGATGATATAGAATGGCTGCATGCTAAACCATTCGAGTTTGAACTTACTCCTTACTCAGTTTCTTTTAAAAGAATTGAAAAGACGAGAGAGATAAAAATCTCGTATAATTTTTGTAATGATAAACCGGCAATGGTATTAACAATTGAAATTAAAAATCTTACTAATAGGGAAAAAACATACACACTTTTTACTGATCTTGCGGCTTCTTTAAAAACTTCTCACACATATAATCATAAAACCGATGCATCTGCCGAGTACGATAACAAAACAAGCACAATGTATTTTAATTACAAAGATATAGAAACTCAATATGCACAGATCTTCGTTTCAAATCTTGGAGCGGAGCCTATATTTAAAGACAGCAGCACCGAGACTAAAAATC
>CAZRMA010000756.1:0-1572 GCA_964600655.1 uncultured Ignavibacteriaceae bacterium | reverse complement strand
ACCTGAAACTTATAAGTTAACACAAAACTATCCTAATCCTTTTAATCCAAGTACTAAAATAAAATTTTCATTACCAGAAGCAGGCAAAGTAAGCTTTAAGATATATGATATGACGGGTGCAGAAGTAGTGGATTTAGTAAACGCAGATTATGAAGCCGGTTATTATGGTATTGACCTGAACTTATCAAATCTTGCAAGTGGTGTATACTTATATAGATTTCAGAGTAAAGGATATTCGCAAGTAAAGAAGTTGTTGTTGCTGAAATAGCAGCTACTGATAACTAACTATTAACTACAAACAAAAGGCTCAGGCAACTGAGCCTTTTTTTTATTTGAGTAAACCACACTGACTGATTAGATAATAACTCAGAATATTTAATCAACTATAAAGTCAATTAAAATGTAACAGTATTTGCTTTAAAGAACTAGATCCATTTTCATCCCTTTGGAGTATTTCCAAATCATACTTTTCAACATATATTTAATACAGAAATCGTAAACCCAATGATTCTTAATTGATTTATAAAAATGGTGAGATATTATGAAAAATTATACAAGTTATTTTAACAAAATCTTTACAAGAAATACTAATTTCCTTTTTATTATACTATCCTTTCTTTTACTGAAACCGGAAGCTGCAGTATCTCAAACACTATCTTCTGTAAATTTAGGCACTTCGGGAGATTATGCGATACTATCTAAAACAGGAATCTCTACTTCAGGCACAACATCAATTTTAGGCGACATTGGAGTAAGCCCTGTATCAGCAACATATATAACAGGGTTTGGGCTTATTATGGATGCGTCCGGAACATTCTCAACGTCATCTCTTATTACCGGGAAAATTTTTGGTGCAAACTATGCTGATCCGACACCTACAAAAATGACAACTGCAATTAGTGATATGGAAACAGCAAGTACAGACGCTGCGGGAAGAACATCACCTGATTTTACTGAACTTTACTCCGGCGATCTTACCGGTCAAACACTTACATCTGGATTATATAAGTGGGGAACAAATGTTTTAATTTCTGCAGGAGGGGTAACAATTTCCGGTTCTTCAAATGATGTTTGGATATTTCAAATTGCGCAGAATTTAGATTTAGCTAATGGGGCTCAAGTTACATTAATAGGAGGAGCAAAACCTTCTAATATATTTTGGCAAGTATCCGGACAAACTACACTCGGGACAACAGCTGCAATGCAGGGAATTATTTTGTGTGAAACTCAAATTGTTATGAAGACATCTGCAACATTAAACGGCAGAGCGCTGGCTCAAACAGCAGTAACATTAGATGCCAACAGCATTTCAACCTCAGGATTAACAGATATTAATAATCACAAAAAGATTTCTTTGGATTTTGTTCTTTTCCAAAATTATCCCAATCCGTTTAATCCGAGCACAACAATTCGTTTTAATTTACCCGAAGCAAGCGTAGTAAAGCTTACGATTTTTAACATACTCGGGCAGAAAATAAGAACACTTGTGAATGAATTAAGAGAATCCGGAGTAAATTCAATTAACTTTGATGCAAGCGATCTTAACAGCGGAATATATATTTACAAAATAGA
>CAZRMA010000755.1:0-1577 GCA_964600655.1 uncultured Ignavibacteriaceae bacterium | reverse complement strand
TTTAACGGAACAGGTGGAATTTGGAGAAAAAGTTGTATTGAGGAATCCGGCAATTGGAACTCCGACACATTAACTGAAGATTTGGATTTAAGTTACCGTGCTCAATTAAAAGGATGGAGGTTTGTTTTCCTAAAAGATTTTACTTCACCCGCAGAATTACCTTCAGAAATTAATGCATTAAAGTCACAGCAGTTTAGATGGACGAAAGGTGCAATTGAAACAGCTAAAAAAATTCTTCCTCTAGTTTGGAAGGCAAAAATTCCTCTAAGAGTAAAATTACAATCGACATTTCATCTAACAAATAATCTAGTATTCCCATTTATTTTATTAGCTGCTATTTTAAATGTTCCACTAATTTTTATAAAGAACAGCGGCTCGCATCAACTCTATTTTGCAATAATGTCTGTATTTGTTTTGGCATTTGTTAGTTCGTTTTTGTTTTATATGTACTCGCAAAAAGATATTCATACAGATTGGCGTAGAAAGATTGTGCTATTCCCATTGTTTATGGCGGGAAGCATGGGTTTTGCAGTTAACAATTCACGTGCTGTATTTGAAGGATTGTTAAATAGAAAAAGTGAGTTTGTTAGAACGCCGAAATTTAATGTAAAAGGAAATAGTGATTCATGGATTGGAAAGAAATATAGAAGCAAAAAACTTGAAATGTCTGTTGTAGTAGAATTAATCATGGCAATTTATTGTTTAATTGGAATTATTTCATCAATTTATTTCCTTGAAATTGCCGCTCTTCCTTTCCAGATATTATTTTTTCTTGGTTTCGCATTCGTTTCATTGACGTCAATCAAACATGCATATTCAACAAATAACTAAATGGTTTAGTATTGGATAAAACAACATTTGAAAAGTTTGATGAAAAAGTTAATCTGATTTATGAGTATGATAAAAAATCTCCTTTATTTATCAGAGTTGCAAATACTGAGATAAATAATAATAATGTTGAAAAAGCAATTGGTATTTTGAATCAGGGATTAAACGATTATCCTCAATTTGCAGCTGCATATCTTTTGCTTGGCAGGGCATACACTCTGCTAGGAAATTATTCACTCGCCTTTAAAAATATTAAAACCGGCAGCGACATGGTTCATTCAAAACAGACTTATGACTTTTATTTAAATGAAATTGAGGAAATAAAAAAACAAAGGTCTTTTTTTGAAATTAGTAAAAGAGCAGGTTTATTTACTTCTGAAGAGAAAGATGAGAATGAAGATCAAGTAGATATGTTTAAGAAAGAATCTGATGAAATACAGAAAACCGTCGAAGATTCTCCAATTGATGAACGACTAGAAGAACTTGCCAGAGAAATATCTTCCGCAAAGATTTCTGAGCAAATGGGAGAAACATTTATTGACAATCAACCCTCTAAGAAAATTTCGGAAAGCCATATAATTATTTCAGACACTCTGGCAAAAATTTATACTGCTCAAGGCGAATATAAGGAAGCTATCGAAATATATGGGCAGTTAAGGCAAAAAAATCCTGAGAAGCTTGAATATTACAATCAAAAAATAGAAGAATTAAAAGCCAAGCTTTAATATCAAATCTTGAAATATTATTTA
>CAZRMA010000754.1:0-1581 GCA_964600655.1 uncultured Ignavibacteriaceae bacterium | reverse complement strand
ATATTTGAGAATTTATTATCGTAATCGAAAATATCATTCACAGATGCCGACAAAGAATTTTTGTCAATATCTGAAATATTACATTTAAATATTTTTCCCAATCCATTTGTGATATAAATGTGGTCATCTACAGAATGTCTCATAACTTTAACAATATGTTTAAAGTCTTCTGCTTCACTTATAATAATTTCTTTGCCGTTATTAATTTGCGGTGAGTAATAGAGTTCAATGTTGGAAAGATAATTATTCAATTAATATATTTTGTTGTTTGTAAATTATTTATGCGGTTTAAAATAGTTCAAAATTAACTAAACAGAAAAAACTTCCACAATATTACTAACTCTATCTTTGAGATCTTTACTATTTACAAACCCAATCCCTCAAAGGAATTGGGTTTGTTTTTTTTAATATTATTTGAGCAGCAGCATCTTTTTGGTTAAAAGATTTGTTTCTGTTTTCAGCATATAAAAGTAAACTCCGCTTGATAAATTTTTTGCATTAAAAGTTATTTTATAATTTCCCGGAGATTGCTGTTTGTCAATCAAAGTTTCAATTTCATTACCAAGCATGTCATAAACCTTTAATGTAGTGTGACCGCTAACCGGCAATTGCCAGTTTATCACTGTTGTTGGATTAAACGGGTTCGGATAATTTTGATACAATGCATATTCAGTTGCAATTTTATTTTCTGTTTCTTCAATATCAGTAATCACAAAAGGCGAACTGAATTCTGATGTATTTCCTAATAAATCTCTTGCTGTTGCAGTAATGTTCGGCAGATTTGGAAGTTTAGAAATCGAAATTGAAAAATTTCCACTTTCATTTGTTATTGTAGAATCAATAAATATTTGTCCTTCATTAGAACTATCTGCAAATAACTCAATTATTTGATTTGGACTCGCTGTCCCGGAAATTTGATTTTCTGAAACTGAATTTATTATCGGAGGGTCAAGTTCGGTATTACCGCCATACCTATTTTCAATACCAGCTCCCATATTCCTGGAAATCTTATTACGGCTTATATAGTTTTGTATAGAATTTGAGCTATCAACACGAATACCAAGTCTTTTATTATATCCTATAAAATTTTCTATAATTTTGTTTCCAGAAGCATTGCTCCATATTGCAATCCCATCATTATTTCCAAAATCAACCCATGAACTATCAGTTCCAATAAAATTATTCTTAACTATATTCAAATCGGAACCGCCAAATGATATCCCAATGTTATTGCCCCCAATTAGGTTATCCTCAATTCTGTTATTTGGAGAATAACTAAAATCAATACCTAAACCACTCTTTCCAAAAGTTGCAGACAAATTTCTATTTAATCCTATAACATTTCCCGCAATAATGTTATTCTGTGACGAATCAGATAATGATATTCCAAAATATCTGTTACCGGAAATTAAATTCGCCTTATTTAAAAATGGAGATGGGCCAATGAGAATATTTGAACTGTTAATCACGCCAATCCCGGCATTCATTCCGGCTGATTCCATACCATTGTAATTAGTGCCTATGTAGCAACCTGAAATTATGCAATCCTCAGTAGAATTAATGAATATTCCTTGAAAATTA
>CAZRMA010000753.1:0-1583 GCA_964600655.1 uncultured Ignavibacteriaceae bacterium | reverse complement strand
GGTATTAAAGTAAATGTTCAAATGATACCATGGACTGCTGCGCAGGAAAAATTAATTTCCGCATTTGCTGGTGACAATACACCTGATTTGTGCCAGCTTGGTAATACATGGGTTCCACAGTTTAGTCAGTTAAATGCAATTATTAATTTAGATCCTTTCATCAAAAAAAGTTTAATTGTTAATAAAGCAAAATATTTCCCGGGTATATGGGATACAAATGTAATTGATTCACTGGTGTTCGGAATCCCATGGTATATAGATACAAGGGTATTATATTACAGAACAGATGTAATTAAAAAAGCCGGGTATAATTCTCCTCCCAAAACCTGGGCTCAACTTTATGATCTTTCAAAAAAGATAGTTGAAAATAATAAAGGCAAGGACAAATATGCTATCTACCTTCCAACAAATGAATGGGCTCCATTTGTAATTTTCGGATTACAAAATGGTTCAACTATTTTAAAAGATAACAACAGCCGTGGAAATTTTAGCGGGAAAAAATTTGAAGAAGCATTTGAATACCTGGTTAAATTTCCTAGAGAAGGATTAGCCCCTATAGGTATTTCACAGGTTACAAATGTTTATCAAGCTTTCGCCGAAGAATATTTTTCTATGTACATATCTGGACCTTGGAATATTCCTGAATTTAAAAAATGGATGAAAGGAGATTTAAAAGATAAATGGATGACTGCACCAATGCCAAGTAAGGATAACGATTCTATTCCCGGGGTTTCGCTTGCCGGTGGAGCGAGCCTGGTTATTTTCAAAAATTCTATACACAAAGAGGCGTCATGGAAATTCATTGAATTCCTCTCCCAAACTAAAACTCAGATTAATTTTTATAAATTAGTTAATGATTTGCCGGCGGTAACTGATGCATGGGAAGATACTACATTTAGAGATGATCCCTATATGCAGGCATTTTACAAACAATTTTTTTACGTGGTTGCTACTCCTAAAATACCTGAATGGGAACAAATTGTATTCTCCAAATTGCAGCAATATGCTGAAGAAGCTGTCCGCGGGGCAATGACTACTTCTGAAGCAATGTCTGATTTAGATAAAGATGTAGATAAAATTTTAGAAAAACGAAGATGGCTTTTAAGTAAGGGTAACAAATAGAAATATGATGAGAGATAGAAATTTTAAATATGGTTCTTCTGCAGCATATGTATTTTTAGGCCCGGCAATTATTTCCATTTTTGTTTTCTTCTTTATCCCGGTGATTGCAGCCGCATTTATAAGCCTGACTGATTTTGATATATACTCACTTGGTAATTATTCCAACATTAGATTTTTGTGGTTCAGAAATTATTCTCAATTATTAACTGATCCATTATTCTGGACAGCACTAAAAAATACTTTTTATTATGTGATTGTAGCTGGGCCGCTATCTGTCGGAGTTTCTTTAGGTGCTGCTATTCTTCTAAATTCAAAGCTGATTAAATTTAAAGGGATTTTTAGATTAACGTATTTTATACCTGTGGTTACGAACCTCGTTGCAGTTGCTATTGTATGGAGGTTTATTTATCACCCCAAATTTGGCTTATTAAATTATTGTTTAGGAATTTTTGGAATAAATC
>CAZRMA010000752.1:0-1592 GCA_964600655.1 uncultured Ignavibacteriaceae bacterium | reverse complement strand
TGAACTTTTCCTGAAACCGGAATTTGATATCTAATCACAGTTTCCGGATTGAATGGATTAGGATAGTTCTGATTTAAGATAAATCCATTTGGTAATGATGATTCCTTATTCTCTTTGGTTGAAGTAGTGGTTTCAGCATCACGTACCAATCGAACATAATTATAAATACGAATAACATCACCTTGTGGGCCATGCCCATAAGGATAATCAGCGGGATTCCCTGTTTTGGGATCGCTTCTTTGAGCACCAGCACCATGAACATCAAGCAATTGATAGTTGCCTTGCTGATTCTTCATCCATCCCAATGCTTCTCCAAAAGCAACATAAGCTGCATTGCTGCCATTTACCATATTTGCATGAGTTGTGCTGCTCCAATAAAAAGGATAATTAGTATCGCCTCCTTCATCAGTAATAGTTGAACAATTAAAAAGAGTATCAATTGCTGCAGAGTTCGTTGCTTGAAGTGAACGGGAATAGTCAACTATACTTTGCAGCTCTTTTACATTCGGTAGTCGCCAATCATTATAGCCGAGATAGCTTTCAGAACTTTTTTGCTGAACCAAATTCAATGCATCGCCCCAATTCAATCCATCTTTACTGTCATCTTGCTGCCACATTAATCCTGTTGCTTTATCTGTAATTGTTCCATCACCGTTATCGACAAATTTGCTAATTCCATATTTGGAATTTCCTCTAACATGCATAACGTAAAATTTCTTAATATTTATATTAGGAGCAATCTGTTCATATGGATAACCTTTAATTCTTCCATCAGCAAAATTTACTCCGAACATAGTGGCATCATTCATCATGGTTTTACCGGAATACAAAGTTGTACTTACAAATTGTGCATCAATAATTCTTTCGCCGGCATTTACGTCTCCATATCCAAAATCAAAATAACTTGTATCAATAAACGGGCTTAATAAAGATACATCTGTGCCATTCCACCCGCTGGGATCAATTCCATTAAAATTAATAATAGAATACATTTCCTTGAGAGAAGGCAAACGCCAATCATTATATCCTCCTAAATTAAATGTATCTACTCCAGCGAAAGCTTCAGCATAAGATAATTTGTCGTCATAATTAATAATCCCATCTCCGTTTAGATCAGAGCTTTTTTGCCACATTAAACCAGTTATATTATCCGTTACGGTACCATTTCCATTATCAATATATGAAGGTTGATTGCCGTTATTCTGCGCATCCTCTCCATAAAATGATATACCTTTTGATGGTTCTGATATTTCATCATTATTATTGTAAAAGGTTTTTTGCCCTGTATCTACAATAGGGTAAGTCAAATTTGATTGTGCGTGTATTTGTGAGAGTAATAAAAAAGAAATTAATACTGGAATTAAAAAAAATAGTTTTGAATTCTGTTTGCTTAAAATTTTCATAATAAACCTTATTATTATGCTAATTGAATTTTCTAATTGATTCTCACGTTTTTATAATTTTGTTTCTTCGACAGGGATAAAGGATGAGAGGTTTAAAGTACCTTAAGTTTTTATTACTAAATTAATTCTATCTTAATTAATTAAATTTTATTATCGTATAACAATTATTTAATTTAATCATTAGTCATT
>CAZRMA010000751.1:0-1600 GCA_964600655.1 uncultured Ignavibacteriaceae bacterium | reverse complement strand
TGCTGGATTCTGCTGGAGTACCTGATCCAACACGTTATAATCTTGCTGTCTGGGATGGAAATAATTGGGAAATAAAACGTATACCTTATTTTTATCAAGGGCAGTCATTTTATAATCCTATCCAATCAATTTTTGCATTCGGAGCTAATGATATTTGGTTTTGCGGAAATGGAGTAATTCACTGGGATGGAAATCAATATAATCCCGTCCCAATACCAACAAATGTATGGGGATCATATCAGATGAACAAAATCTGGGGAACAAGCAGCAATGATTTGTACATCGTTGGAAATGGAGGAAATATAGCCCATTACCAAAACGGGCAGTGGAGCAAAATAGAAAGTGAGACTACTACTACAATTCAGGATATATGGGGTGTTGAAAATTTAATTTTATGTGCTGTTTCAAATGTTGCTTCACCTGGTGACAGGAAAATACTGGAAATAAACTCGAATCAAATTACTGAATTTCTCTGGAACACTGATAGAAGGGTTCAATCTATCTGGTTCAAAAATAAATATGCAATTTATACCAGTGGAGGTGGTGTTTTTTCATTAAAAGATGGATTACACTGGAATGAAATTACTGAAATACCACTTTATTACAGTGAATCAATAAGAGGAGAAAATTATAATAATATCTGGGTAACCGGAGACTTTGGTTTATTAGCACATTATAATGGTTTTACCTGGAAAGTGTTTAATGGACCGGTTGCTGATATTTATTATGCTTGTGCAGTTAAACGCAATACAACTGTCATTGTTGGAACGAAAGGAGGTAAAGCAATTATTTCACAAGCTTATCACTAAAACTTTTTGAATAATAATAATAAATAAAGGGATTAAAATGAAAAATTTAAAATTACTCATATTGCTAATTTTAATTTTTATACAAATTGATCTTAAGCCTCAATCATCAATTCCAATTATACAAATTACTTCAAGTTCAGCTCAAAAAAGCGAGACCTCTGTTACTGTTAATCCAATCGATGACAATAATTTGTTTGTTGGGACAAATGTTAGCCCTGATAGAATTGGTTTCTATTATTCAAGTAATTCAGGCGCTGATTGGACAGAGAATGATAACTTTGATAATGAAGTACGTACTGATCCTGGAGTTGCATATGATCTATTAGGGAATTTATTTTATATTTAGAAAATATGATTTCGAAGATTATTGATCATTCTTAAATACTAATTTATAAAACCAGGTAATATTATATAGCAGGGATACAATAAAATGAAATATGTTAAAACTTCATTTTAATTTCCCTGCTTATTTAAGACAAACATTTTTATCAGATAATAAAAAATAAAAAAAGAATATTAAATATTTCCGTTGCTCCTGCTGCTTCACTCTTTGCATCCCGACTTGTCGGGACCGTCGCAACTTTCATTATACTAATTTTATTGTTCTTTGTACGTAATTGTACGGATGTGTAACCTTAATTAAGGAATTATATTGTGATCAGATATGGGTTTATTTGGGTGTAATTATTCTATATTTACTATACTTTTTATTCTCCCTTTATTAAGCATTTTCCACCCCCTCGGGCCGTGAAAAACGCGCATAGATGCCCTTGTGTAAGCAGGGGTATCTG
>CAZRMA010000750.1:0-1611 GCA_964600655.1 uncultured Ignavibacteriaceae bacterium | reverse complement strand
GCGGTACTGAAAATCCATTTTATAAATTAACTTGTCTGAATTGTAAAACATATCTGAGGGATAGAATATTCAACCTTGATCTGTGGCAGATCACTGGGTTGCTTATCGAGAGCCCTGTAAAAGCATTTAAAAGGATAATACAGTCTGAGCATAAGAATTTTTTAGTTTTAATATTAATCCTTTTTTCATTTAAAGTTTTTATTGATGCAAGATTTATTTCAATTTTTTATTCAGGATATATATCACTAAGATTGGGCATAATTCCAGTATTATTGATTTCGGTAGCGGCGTCGGTTTTCATTATCTGGATTTTCACTTTTATTTTATATTTTATAAATAAATCTGCAGGACTGAAAACCAGAATAAGAGATAATAATGCGGTTTTGGTCTACTCAATAATTTCATATCCGTTTGCTTTAATTATTTTATTTCCAATAGAATTAATAATATTTGGCGGAAACCTTTTTTCAAATAATCCCTCTCCATTTCTTTTAAAACCAACTATTGCATATACTTTATTAGGATTCGAAATATTGATAGTACTTTGGAGCATATTTTTATCTATAATGGGAGTGTATTCAATATCCAGGAATTTGATATATTCGATGATCTTAGGTTTAGTATTTCATCTGTATTTATTTGGTTTTTATTTATTGCTTTCAAAAATTCTTTTCATTTAAAAGAAGATTATTATGGAACGTACATTAATGGAATCTGAAAAAGAATTATTCATACAAACTTATAACCGTCTTCCAATTGAAATATCTCATGGAAGTGGTGTTCATTTATTTGATAAATCAGGAAAAAAATATCTAGATTTCTTTTCAGGGCTTGCTGTTAATGCACTCGGATACGCTCATCCAAAAATAGTTCAGGCAGTTTGTGAACAGGTACAGAAATTTGCTCATCTATCAAACAATTATATAACCGAAATTCAGATAGAATTTACTGAACTACTGCTTAAATATTCAGGAATGAGTAAGGCATTTTTAACCAACAGCGGAACGGAATCGGTCGAAGGAACGATTAAGTTGTTAAGAAAGTTTTACGGACCTGAAAAAAAAATATTTTCATTAACCGGATCCTTTCATGGTCGCACTTATGGGGCTGTAACTCTCACCGGTAAAGAGAAGTATACCAGGGGATTTGAACCACTTTTACCTGGAATTGATCATATTATCTTTAATGATATCGAAGACCTTAAACGTAAGGTACAAAAAAATACTGCTGCTATCTTCATAGAGTTTATCCAGGGTGAGGGAGGGATTAATGTAGTTTCTGAAGAATTTGCAGATGAATTAATTAAACTTAAAGATGAATTTGGATTTGCCATAGTCTCTGATGAAATACAAAGTGGTATTGGCAGAACAGGGAAACCATTTGCCTTTAACCATTATGATTTTGAACCTGATATTGTTGTAACAGCAAAGGCAATTGGAGGCGGTCTTCCATTAGGGGCCATAATGGTTACTTCGAAATTTGAAAATGTGTTTACTACAGGAACACACGGGACGACTTTTGGAGGAAATCCTGTTTGCTGCGCAGCAGGAAAAGTAGTTCTCGAAGAAGTATTTGAGAATGGGCTTATAAATCAGGTTAATGATCTCGGGA
>CAZRMA010000749.1:0-1617 GCA_964600655.1 uncultured Ignavibacteriaceae bacterium | reverse complement strand
ACTAGTCGCTAACTAAGACTCTCCGCGCTGGAATGGGAAGTGATGCGCTAGCCTAAAATATATCTGGGATACTATAAGCCCCATAAGCGGTTTGGCTGCCAGAACATTTTATAATTGTTTCTTGGCAAGTTCAATTGATATTTATAAGGCTATCAGTTTTTAATTCAAAGAACTTCTGTAAGATTTTTATCTTACTTAAATTTTTATGCCCTATTGACTTTTTACTTTTTTAAGCGGTTATGCCTTTTTACTTTTTTATTTTGTTCCTTAATATTATTGATTCATTATACAATACAGAGTTCTTGATTATTTTATTTGATTGGTAAACTAAAGATTTTGCTTTCCTATATTTAGTACTTTTTAGGCGCCATCTGATATCTGAGTAAACAATAAGCAATCTTAAAACATCAAGGCAATCTAAAATCATTAATGGCATATCGTGAATCTCAATTAGCCAAACCTTTGGCTTAAAATGCTCAAAATTATTTCTAAAAATGTTTTGCAACCAATTAAGTGATCCTTTTTGCTGTTCCGTAAATTCAAAATATTCATAATTAATGTTTACGCTCATCAAATTAGGATTCTGACATCTTTCTAATGCTTTCCCAAAAGTTATCAATTTATCATATCCTTTTTTGTTTTTAGCAACCACACTTTCGGAATTTAAACCACGTGAAGCACTGATGGAAAAGCCATATATGGCGCTATGAATGGTAATAATAACCCACTTCCAATTTTGTGGATATTTTTCAACTGATTTTAGAAAACAAAAACTTTTTTCGAGATAATCCAAGGCATTCAATTGTTCTGTATATTTAATATATTTTGATGATATCATATTGTTAATTGCAGCTATATTATAATAAATAAATATATTTTAGTTGATTCTAAGCTTTTTGTTGCCTTTGCCAGTCAATCCAATCGCTTGTAAACTTTTTTATATTATTACTCGTAATGTCAACCATTCCGGGTATTGACAGGTTTTTAATAAAAGTATCAAAAACATCTTTATCGTTATCATAAATACTTAAAAAAGATTTTGTAGTTTCTATAGATCTTAATATTTCTGGGTTAGCACTATTTCCATAAATCTTTAATATAATTTCTAGAGCTTCATCTATAGTATTCTTTGGGTATGGTAAAAACGATTCTGGAATACCAGCAAGGCGAAATATCGAATCTAACAAAGAATGAAATGGCCAAAACCATTGTTGCCACACTTTAAATATTTCATCAGCTTCTGAAATAGTCATATTAATTTTCCTCTAATATATATACGGCGATTGACTAAAAACGAAATTTCATTTAAGATATTATCTCTGTAAAGGCATAACGGCGTTGCAAATAACCCGTCCGCCCCGAACTAAAAGGGCAGAGTAGAAAGACAACGCCAAATATTTAAGCAAACCGTGCTTATCTTTCAAATTAAGTACGGTTTGCAAATTACTTATTTAACTTAACTCAGTTCAAACAAATGCAGAAACGGAACTACTAACCCGAAAAATTATAAAATGCCGAATGCGTATTCGCTGTCGGCTTAAAATGCATTGTTAGGTTGCATCTTTATGTTCGTTTTATCTCATTCCTTTACCCGGGTAAGAGTAATTTCTTTAATAA
>CAZRMA010000748.1:0-1621 GCA_964600655.1 uncultured Ignavibacteriaceae bacterium | reverse complement strand
TATTCCGCTGGCAAGATTGTCTGCATTGAAGTTAATATCATACCTTCCTTTAGTTTGATATTGATTGACAAGGGTTTTTACTTCCCTTCCTAATATATCATAAACTTTTAGAGTAACCAATCCGTTGTTCGGAAGCTCATAATGAATATTAGTGGAGGGATTGAATGGATTTGGATAGTTTTGATTAAGTGAATAGTTTTTTATGGGGTTATTACTATTTAATGAAATTTCTTCAAAACTACTTTTCTGCATAATAAGGTTTTCAGAACCGTGTATTTTTAAAAATGAATATTCACCATTAAGATTGTCTTTTTCAATTAATTTTAATACTACTTCACGGGTTCCAATATTACTAATATTTACTTTATAACCAATGTTTTTCTTATTTTCAATTAGATTTTTTGATTGATTGATATTTAGTAAAGTACCTAATATTTCGCCGGTAATATTATCAATAAGTACAAGATTATAATTTATAAATTCATCATTTGATAATTCGTATTTAACAGCCGCAGAATCATTAACACCATAACTTACGTAATATACTAATGATGAATTTTCAGAAATGGTAAAAGGCTGTGTTTGCAAAAACTTATTTATTAATTGACTGCTCTCTGTTCTTACAGTATCGTCCTTTTCTTTAAATTCAATGCTTTTTCCATTAATACTTACATCACCAAAATTAAAATAGAACCCCGCATATTCTTTTATAATTGAACAGCCTCTAGCTTCTGAAGGTAGATTATTATTCTTTAACAAAATTACACCGGCATTCGAAAATGTATAAGGCACTGTACTATTATTAAATGTAATAATATTCATTCCCATCCAGCCCTCGGGGGCATTAGATATTTGTAAGTCGCGGAAATGACTATTTAATGATTGAATAGAAGATAAATTTGTACTCTTAACATATTTATTTGTGGTTGTTGGATATGCTGCTTCACTATATACAAAAGCAAAATAATTATCATATTCGGTACTGTTTATTTCAGATCCATCATTTGACCAATATAAATGAAAATTATTCCAGGTTGTTCCATATTGCGAGTTGTTTTTATCCCTAAACGCCGCGCTATAATCCTGGCCACAGAATGAAGCTTTCCAGGCAAGCTTCGGTGAATCATAGGAATATTCCGGTGTGGCATTTGAGTTAATTACAGTTATAGACGGATTAGTATTGCACGATAAAACAATGCCGGTGGACGGTGTTTCAAGGCTGCCGTTTTCGGAAAGTCCTCCCAAATCATCGTGATTCCAATTATCTACTATTCCTCTATATTTAATTTGTGAAGTACCTTGCTGCCATGCAACATGATTTAATATACTTCCAACCGGGTTTTTATAAACAGCAATAGTTGGGTTTGAAGATTGTGCATCGGTGGAGGTAAATTTCTGCGGCGGTAAATAATAGAATGTTGCATTATTTCCGTTATCTATACCTCCATAATAATATAATCCGCTTTGGTAGCTTCCTTCTGTCTGCTGACGCCATACGATTAGAAATTTAGGTTTATTGCTTGCTAAGCTATAAGAATGTGAAACAGCAATAACCGGTGCAGCATCAAATGCTGAATAATCAATTGTAGAAGTAAAAACATCCAGATTGAACATCTTTTGG
>CAZRMA010000747.1:0-1622 GCA_964600655.1 uncultured Ignavibacteriaceae bacterium | reverse complement strand
TAAAATTTTTTTGCTCAGTTTATTTTTTCTCCCATTTATAGGTAAAGCTATTTCTTCAATTGGTTTAGCCAGCGAAATTGTTGTATTGATCAGGTCATAAAATGGAGATAAAGTAATTTTATTTCCTTTAACTATAAGGGAATAATTTTTTAAATGCTGGTCTTCATTGCCTGTGAGAAAATTGAAGAGGGTAAGCTTAAATAAGTTTATTTTTTCAATCACAGGAAAAGTACAATATCTTTCAATTACCCCGGCAATTTTTTCCATAGTAAAATCATACTTAGTATCACGGGTTTTACCTGAAAGCTGTGCAAAATCTTCCACCGAATATTTTTTGCTTTTACCATAACGATCGAATCTTTTTATAAAATAAGTTAGTTTTTGATCTTTTGAATATATTAACCCGTGTAAAGGAATTTCCAATCCGGTAATTTCTGCCAGACGCATAGTCAAATCTTCATTTTCTGGTAGTTGAGGGTATAAATTATTTTGCGGTTTGAGAATATATTCTCCGCCTCTGTCTACAACCTCAAAACTTTCTGCATTTACTCTGAGCTTAACACTTAATTTTGGCTGCACACCCTGAATGGACATTTTAGAGGCCCTTACAGCGGCTTCGCGAACCTGCTCTTCCTGTGTAAAAGGAAGGTCTTTAAGATTTTTTAAATTTCTTGAAAGCAACATTAGTCCTTTAGCTGAATACTTTTTATCTCCGCAAGGTTCATAAGTGATTGGGCACGTATTCATTCTGTAACCCCTTCAACAGTTACAGATCCTACTAAATCTTTACCAACCTGAATAAGTTGAGAAAAGTAATCATATTTATCAATTTTCATCTGGCGTATTAATGCTTCAAGTTGAATCCCTTCGGGTAGAAGGCCATCAAAAAACGGAGGAAAATAGTTATACTCAAATTTGTGATGATCCACAGGCATAGTTAATGAAATGGGTGATCCATTATAATTATTGTTATATGCAAATTCATATTTCTTTTCCTTTTCAATCTCAACCAGGTCCCCTGCGTAAACCCCAAAATTATAAACCTTAGCTTTTCTCATCATCTTCTTTCATTAAAT
Source organism: uncultured Ignavibacteriaceae bacterium (assembly GCA_964600655.1). Classification (GTDB taxonomy): domain Bacteria; phylum Bacteroidota; class Ignavibacteria; order Ignavibacteriales; family Ignavibacteriaceae; genus CAVSWT01. Next base: position 546 of record CAZRMA010000747.1, on the reverse strand, counting down.
GCATTAGAGGGCTTTCCAGTATTGTCTTTATATTTAAAACATGTAAAATTTTTTTTAACGTGTTTAATTGAATAGTTTGTTTGCCGTTTTCAATCTCGTAAATAACTGTTTTTCCGACATTGGCTAGATCTGCTAACTCTTTCTGAGTGAGTTCGCTTTGTTTTCTATGAAATTTTATTACTTCAGGTAAGTCATCAAAATTCATTTATATTTTCCTTTTATAGCAGTAAGTTTAACAACTTTTAGACAAAAGTATGACTAATTAATACAATAATCAAGAAAATTTACTGCTATAAGGGGAAATAATTATCGATATGAACTTAATTTTAATAATTTGGCAATATTAGCTAAATTATACTGCTATAGCGGTAATTTATACACGTTTGAATTGTGTATCAAAACCGTTAAAATTTATAAACTCAATTAAACCATTAGAACTAACTAAAAAACCTACAAATGATTCCGAATATTTTCTCTCTCTCCCTCTGTTTAAAATTCCTTATATTTGAAACTCAAATTCACGTAAAACTAAAGGAAATTGATGTC
>CAZRMA010000746.1:0-1625 GCA_964600655.1 uncultured Ignavibacteriaceae bacterium | reverse complement strand
CAAAACAAATTGAATCGCAATTAAAAAAATATCCTGAAGTAAAATATTTTTCTTCCAATATTGGAAGGGGGAATCCGCAAATTTATTACAATGTATTGCAGAGAAACGAACAAGCGAACTTTGCACAAATCTTTGTTCAGCTTAATGAGCATACAAAACGATCAAGAAAAACAGAATTAATAAAAGAACTCAGAAATATGTGGACTCCTTACACGGGAGCAAAAATTGAGGTTAAAAATTTCGAACAAGGGCCGCCGGTTGTAGCTCCGGTTGAAGTAAGATTATTTGGCGATAATTTAGATTCACTCAGGTATTTTGCTTCAGAAGTAGAAACGCTTCTTAAAAATACTGATGGTGCAATTTATATTGGTAATCCATTAAAAACACTTAAGTCCGATATTAAGCTTGACATAAATAAAGAGAAAGCCGGAATACTCGGCATTGCAGTGGGACAGATAAATAAAGATGTTCGTTTAGCCGTAGCTGGTTTTGATATTGGTAAGATGACAGATGACAAAGGTGATAATTATGATATCCTTGTTACCAAACAAAAAAATGATTTGCAATCGCTGGATGCATTTAAAAATCTTTATGTAAATAATTATAAGGGAACTGCTATTCCGGTAAGTCAGGTTTCAACTTTAAAATTTGTTTCATCTCCGCCAATAATTAATCACAGAGATAAAATAAGAACAGTATCCGTCAGTTCATTTGTTAAAGAAGGATATTTGAATGACGATGTTATAAAAATTGTCAAATCAAAAATGAATGATCTCAAATTGCCTTCAGGTTATTCATACGAAATGGGCGGCGAAGTTGAACAGCGCGAAGAATCTTTTGGCGGGATGAATGCCGTAATCATTGCAACTGTCTTTTTGTTTGTCGCAGTTTTGCTGCTTGAGTTTAAAACTTACAAAAGTATTGTGATAGTGTTATCGGTAATTCCATTAGGAATTGTAGGAGCTTCGCTGGCACTTTTAATTACTGGGAATTCACTTTCGTTTGTTGCAATAATCGGGTTGATAGCCTTAGCTGGAATTGAAGTGAAAAACACTATTCTTTTAGTCGATTTTACTAATCAATTAAGAGAAGAAGGGAAGTCTCTTGATGAAGCTGTTAGAGAAGCGGGGGAACTTAGATTTCTTCCAATAATTTTAACATCACTGACAGCTATAGGCGGAATGCTCCCAATTGCACTTTCGGAAAATCCTTTAATATCTCCATTGGCAGTTGTAATTATTGGCGGGTTGATTAGCTCAACTTTACTATCAAGACTCGTAACGCCTGTAGTTTATAAATTGATTCCACCGAAGATAAAGTGATTTGATTTATAAAGAATTTAAAAGTATAAACCCAGTTTCTTTGAGAAACTGGGTTTATTTACTAAATGTTATTTTAACTTTTCTTAACCACATTTATAAATGCAGAAATATTTTCAGTTGTAACACCGGGTGGCATTCCGCCGCCGCAGGACATTACTATTCTTGATCGATCTTTAAGAGAATTAATTAAATCAGTAGTTGCTTTTGAAACTTGTTCTGGTGTGCCTGCTGCAAGTACATCGCGCGGCGGAATATTACCAAGCATTGTAATTTTATTACCGGTTAATTCTTTCAATTCATTTA
>CAZRMA010000745.1:0-1630 GCA_964600655.1 uncultured Ignavibacteriaceae bacterium | reverse complement strand
AAGTGGTTGAAATTTTTCATCTATTTAATAATATTTTAACTGCTGATGATCCATTTAAACCAAAACCTGCACCGGATATTTTTTATGCTTCTGCAGAGAATCTAAATGTTGAGCCAAAAAATTGTTTAGTTTTTGAGGATGGAGACCCTGGATTGGAAGCAGCCCAAAATGCAGGCATGAAAACTATTGATGTTAGAAAATATTTAGATAATTAATTGAGAGAAACAAATTGAAAAAAGCAGCACTTACAGGAATCGGCAAGATTGAAATTATTGAAGGAAAGAAACCGGAACTAAAAAACGATAAAGATGTTCTTCTAAAAATTCATACGGTTGGAATATGCGGTTCCGATATGCACTATTATAAAGAGGGAAAAATTGGTGAACAGGTAATTAAATTTCCATTCACCGCCGGACATGAATGTTCGGCAACTGTAGAGGAAATCGGGAAAAATGTTACTCGAGTTAAACCGGGAGATTTAGTTGCTGTTGAACCTAACGTCGCTTGTCATCATTGTGAACAATGTGAACGAGACAGAGAAAACACATGTTTAAATCAAAAATTTTTAGGAGCGCCTGCACAAATCGATGGCGGACTTGCCGAATATATAATAATGCCTGAATCAAACTGCTTCCCTGTCCCCAATAATTTCTCAGGTGAAATGGCAGCTTTAATTGAACCACTATCCATTGGTTATTACTCAGCAACATTTGTTGAAAAATTAGATCATGTCGATTCAGTTGCAATTCTTGGTGTTGGGCCAATTGGGCTAACAGTACTTCATGCTTTAAAAACTATGGGATATAAAAATTATTATGCTACTGATAAATTAGATTATCGTTTGATAGCAGCCAAAGCTGCCGGTGCGGACATTGTTGGTAATCCTGATAAAGAAGATATAGTTACCTTATTTCAATTACAAAATCCTGACCTATTCGATGTTGTAGTTGAATGCTGCGGCAAACAGGAAGCCATCGATCAAGCTATTGAACTTTTAAAACCTGGCGGACTACTTTTAATAGTTGGTATTCCTGAAGTTGATAGAATTTCATTTGATATAAGCAAAGCACGAAGAAAAGAAATAACGATTCAAAATGTTAGAAGACAAAACAACGCAGTGCAGCCTTCTATTGATTTAACCGCTGCAGGAAAGTGGTCTCCGGAGACAATGATAACACACAGATTCCCATATGAAAAAGCCGACGAGGCTTTCAAAATTGTTAATGGGTATGAAGACGGTGTTATTAAGGCTATGATTTATTTTCAATGAAGATTTTTTATTTTAAGAATTAAAATTGTTAAGCGTTTTATTACAAAACTAACTTACCTGCCGATAGCTGCATTTTTAAATTAAGTTCTTTAAGGAACAAAATGAAATTAATACGTTTTGGAAAATCCGGTTATGAAAAACCGGGAATTATTTTACCTGATAACTCAAGAAGAGATGTTAGTGAATTTGTAAATGATTATGATGATTCTTTTTTTGAAAATGAGGGTATTGAAAAACTTCAAAAAATTGTGAATGAAAAAAGCACAAGCTTGCCCAAAGTAAGCAATGATATTAGGCTTGGGCCCCCGGTTTTTAAACCATCCAAAATAATTTGCGTTGGGCTTAATTATGCAAGTCATG
>CAZRMA010000744.1:0-1633 GCA_964600655.1 uncultured Ignavibacteriaceae bacterium | reverse complement strand
TGGCCAATACTTACTTCATCAATATCCATAAGTTCTCTAAATATTTTTATGTTTTGATAATCAAGTCCATGGCCGGCATTAACTCCAAGCCCAAGTTTTTTAGCATGTTTTGATGCAAGCCTTATTCTTTCAAGCTCATCAAATTTTTCTTCTTCAGTTAATAGGTTTGCAAATACCCCGGTATGGATTTCAATAAAATCAGCTTCAATTTCTGCAGCAGCATCAATCTGGTTAATGTCAGGCTCGATGAAAAGCGAGACTTCAATTTCAGAATTATGCAATTCTTTAATTGTATCTCTTAGATGAGAAACACTGTCGATTACACTTATTCCTCCTTCAGTTGTAAGTTCCTGTCTTTTTTCCGGAACAATTGTAGCAAGCTCTGGGCCAACATCGCATGCAATTTTAATTATCTCTTCTGTTGCTGCCATTTCAAGATCAAGCTTGGTGGTAATTAATTCTCTAAGAAGACGAACGTCTCTTTCATTTATATGCCTGCGGTCTTCTCTTAAATGACAGACAATACCATCTGCACCTGCCTGTTCAGCAATTAAAGCTGCTGTTACCGGGTCAGGCTGGCTTTCTCCCCTTGCGTTTCTTATTGTGGCGATGTGATCAATATTTAGTGCGAATCTCATAATTATATTCCTAAATAAATTCTTTTAATACATTGATTAAAGATGAAATGCCAATACCGAAATCATTGGCTCTATAACGCAAAGTTGAAATTAAATCGATACTAAACATAACACTCATGTGAGTAATAACGCAATAATAAATTGAACGCGTTCTTAAAGCTAAAATTCCCAAAGCGATTCCACCTAGAATTGCACCGAACGTTTCGGGAGCTGGTTTACCGTTGTGTAAAATTAAGAAAGGAATCATCTGAATAAGCACAGCATAATAGCCGAATTTTTCTTCCAGACCGAATAACATAAATCCGCGCCAGATAAATTCCCAGGCGATCATATATATTAGCATGCCGGATTCAAATATTAAAAATGTAGTCCATGAATTTCGAGCTTGAGCAAGATGTGGATAAGTAATGCTGAATTGAGTTTCTGATGAAAAAATCCAAACTAAAGGAAGCATCACGGCAATAAAAATTAATGATATTTTTAACCCTGTTTTATAATCACCAATTTTTAATCCATAGTTGCCTAAATTTTCTTTCAAAACAAATTTGATAATTAAAATTCCAAGCACAAAGAATGTAAAAAAATCACCAATGAACCAAAAAAGGTATTCAATTAAATAAACGTTTGGATTAAACTGTAAATCATTAAAAAAGTTCAGCCGGAAAAATCGTCTTGAAGTGTAATACCAGGAAATGGTTTGTAAAACAGCAACCGAGAGAAAAATTATTATCACTTTCCTATCTAAAGTTTTAATAATTTTTATTAAGCTTTTAAGTTCAGTAAAAAATGAACCTGCCATTAAAATTCATTCCTTAAAGGAATTTCGTTGAAAAATTGAAATTAAAGATGTAAATCAAAATAATTTTATTAGAAATCATATCCAATCTTAACTTTTAAATAATCTAAAGATTTGACGAAAGTTATTGACAAAAGTAATCCTGCGTTGTATATTAGCACTCGCTTTTTGAGAGTGCTAATAAACTTCTAAAAAACTT
>CAZRMA010000743.1:0-1642 GCA_964600655.1 uncultured Ignavibacteriaceae bacterium | reverse complement strand
CACTTTGCAAATAATCTTAAAATTAGTCCAATGTTAAAAAAAATATTTCCCATAAGCATATTTTTTATCCTGCTTGTTTTCTCAAATCTGAGTTGTGCTCAAACGAATGAGAAGAATTTAACCTTAGTTAATACATCGCATCTGGATAATCTTTATGAAGATATTACGATCGATAATAAACAATTGGGCATCATTCATATTTATAGCGATTACCCGGATTACAAATGGATTGGAGATGATGATGAAGGAATAGCTTGTGTTGATGATGCAGCAAGAGCCGCTGTTTTTTATTTAAATTATTACCAATTTAAAAATGATGATAAGAGTTTAAGAAAAGCAAAAAATCTTCTCCACTTTTTATTATTCATGCAGGCTGAGAATGGATATTTTTATAATTTTATTTGGCCTAATCATACCATAAATAAAACTTTTAAGACCAGCGTTGCTGAACCAAATTGGTGGAGCTGGCGTGCTGTATGGGCATTGATGGAAGGTTATGAATTATTTAAACGAAATGATAAAGAATTCGCTGCGGAGATAATAAAAAAAGTTAAGTTAGCAGTCAGCAAAATAAAAAAAGATATTCCACAGAAATTAATTACAAAAGAGATCAAAGGATTTACACGACCGACATGGCTTCCGCTTGAAACTGCTTCAGATCAATCTGCTATACTTCTTTTAGGATTTACAAAATATTATAGAAGCACAAATGATAAAGATATTTATGACTATTGCAAAAATTTAGCGGATGGCATAATTCTCATGCAGGCAGGGGATAAATATACATATCCTTTTGGAGCAATATTGAGTTGGGAAAATGTTTGGCATGGATGGGGAAATCTTCAAGCTTACTCTCTTTTAAAATTCTATGAGGTAAAAAAATATAAACCTGCAAAGATTGCAGCACTAAAAGAAATTGACAACTTTGATACATACTTAATGGATCAAAGTTATTTTTCGGAGATTACTTTTGACAAAATTGAGGACAAAATTCTACCTCATGAGACTAAGAGATTTTCTCAAATAGCTTATATAATTCGACCAATGGTTTACGCCTGTTTAGAAGCTTATCAAATAACTAAAAATGAAAAATATTCTGTAATGGCAGGTGAAATGGGAAATTGGTTCTTTGGTAAAAATATAGCCAATCGTCAAATGTATTTTCCCCAAACAGGAATTTGTTATGATGGTATCAATAGCAAAGATGAAATCAATAAAAACTCTGGAGCTGAATCAACAATTGAAGCATTGCTGTCATTACTGGAGATAAATGAAAATCCAAGAGCAAAAAATGAAGTTGAAAGTTATTTTTCGAACAAAATAATGAATGATAAAAAATGAATAATATATTTGATTTAAATGATAACTGGCAATTTAAAATAAATTCAAAATTGTCAAGTAAAAATGATTTTAAGGAATGGCGAAATGCGACAATTCCCGGCACTGTGCACACAGATTTGCTTAATCATAAATTAATTGACGAACCATTTTACGATAATAATGAATTAAAATTATCTTGGATTTGCGAAAATGATTGGACTTATAAAACAACTTTTGATAAACCTAAAGATTTCGATAAACAGAAATCTCAGTTTTTAATTTTTGAAGGACTGGATACAGTTTCAGAAATATATTTCAATAA
>CAZRMA010000742.1:0-1646 GCA_964600655.1 uncultured Ignavibacteriaceae bacterium | reverse complement strand
GAAACTTTTAGAGGTAAGTTCTATGGTTTGGGCGCTGATGGAACGGTTGGCGCAAATAAAAATTCAATAAAAATAATCGGTGAAGGTACGGATTTTAATGCACAAGGCTACTTTGTTTATGATTCAAAAAAATCCGGTTCTACAACAACTTCACACTTAAGATTTGGCCCAAAAGAATTAAAGTCAACTTATCTAATTGATAAAGCAAACTTCATTGCATGCCATCAGCAAGTTTTTCTTGAGAAGATGGATATATTAAAAGATGCTATTGAAGGTGCAACGTTTTTATTAAATACAATTGTACCCAAAGATCAGGTTTGGGATTCGCTGCCTGAAAAAATTCAAAAAGACCTTATTGAAAAGAAGATGAAATTTTATGTGATCGATGCATATAAAGTTGCGGCTGATACAGGAATGGGGCAGAGAATAAATACGATAATGCAGACATGCTTCTTTGCGATTTCCAAAATTCTTCCGCGTGAAGAATCTATTGAAATGATTAAGAAAACAATTAAGAAAACCTACGGCGCAAAAGGTGATAAGATCGTTCAGATGAATTTTAATGCAGTTGATCAGACTCTTGCTAATTTATTTGAAGTTGAAGTACCGGATAAAACAACAAGCAAGATTCAATTTTTACCTGCGGTTGAAGGAAACCCTCCGGAATTTGTCCGTGATGTTACAGCCAGAATAATTGCTGGAGACGGTGATCTGATTCCAGTAAGCAAAATGCCGATTGATGGCACTTTCCCGACAGCAACTGCACTTTGGGAAAAGAGAAATATAGGTCTGGAAGTTCCGGTATTTGATCCTGATGTCTGTATACAATGTAATAAATGCGTTGTTGTTTGTCCGCATGCTACAATTAGAGCAAAAGTATATGATGAAAAACTTCTTGCGAATGCACCGGCAACTTTTAAGCATACTAAGTTCAAAGGAAAAGAATACGGTGAGAATTTAGCTTACACTATTCAAGTTGCCGTGGAAGATTGTACAGGTTGTGGAATCTGTGTCGATATATGCCCGGCAAAAAATAAGAAGGAGACAAGATTAAAAGCTATAAATATGGCGTCTCAAATTCCATTAAGAGAACAGGAAAAAGCAAACTGGGATTTCTTCCTTACTTTACCTGAATTGGACAGAACCAAAATTAAGACAACTGCAATAAAGGATTCACAATTCTTACAGCCGTTATTTGAATTTTCCGGAGCTTGTTCAGGTTGCGGCGAAACTCCTTATGTTAAATTGGTAAGTCAATTATTCGGAGACAGATCGGTTGTTGCAAACGCGACTGGCTGTTCATCAATTTATGGTGGTAACTTACCGACAACACCTTGGGCAGTAAATAAAGACGGTAGAGGACCAGCTTGGTCTAACTCTTTATTTGAAGATAATGCTGAGTTTGGTTTAGGATTCAGGTTAGCAATAGATAAACATACTGCACAGGCACAAAATCTTATTAAAAAATTATCTTCTGAAATCGGTGATGAACTAGTTAATAATTTATTAAATGCCGATCAAAAAGACGAAGCTGGAATATATGAGCAAAGACAAAGAGTTGATGCATTAAAGATAAAGCTTAATGATCTAATGAAAACCGCTCCAAAAGATAAGGTTGCTGATGTTGAGCATTTATTAAGTCTTGC
>CAZRMA010000741.1:0-1651 GCA_964600655.1 uncultured Ignavibacteriaceae bacterium | reverse complement strand
TTCTGAGGGTTGTTTAACCCATTGTGTTTTCCAAGAGGTACCATCGTAATTTAATAATATACTGCTTCCATAGTCATTACTATACCCGCAAGCCCAAACTGTTTTCCCGTCACTGCTTCCCCAGATGTCCCGCAAGTCTATTGTTGTTCCGCTTTCCATCTTTTGCCAACTACCGTTTTGGGAATGTGCAATGAACCCACTACTGCTAACAACATAGAAATCATTTCTTGACACTCCCCATATTTTATTTGCAGATCCATTTAATTGTGTAATTAAAGAACAATCATTTGTGAAATCTATTCCATTGTAGTGAGAAATGCTGCCATCAATATGAGCAAATAATTATAGTGAACCCCAAAAACTGGACAATAATTTAAGGTGGAAAAATCTTAAATTTATATAAGTCAAAGGAGACTAAAATGTCCACAAAAAGAAAAAGTTACAGCAGCGAATTGAAAGCAAAAATTGCTCTGGAAGCAATCAAGGGTTTCACAAGCATAAATGAAATTGCAAAAGAATACAGAGTCCACCCAAACCAGATAAGTCTTTGGAAGAAACAGTTGCTTGAAATTCTTCCTTCAGTATTCGATAATCCCAGAGGACCAAAAACAGAAGGGAACTCAGAGTTAATAGATCAGCTCTACCGTCAGATCGGGAAACTTCAGGTAGAGGTGGAATGGTTAAAAAAAAAGTACGAGCCATTCAGTTGAAACTTGCAAAGGGCTGATAGAGCCCGGTCATGATTTTCTCAGTATAACTGAGCAGTGTTCTTTGATAGAATTACCACGCTCGAGCTATTACTTTGAGCCGTTAGGTATCACGGTTGAAGATCTCGACATAATGAAACGGATGGATAAAATATATACAAACTGGCCTTTTTACGGTTACAGGAAAATAACCCGGGAGTTAAGTAAAAGCGGTGAAGTATTTAATCATAAACGGATACTCAGGTTAATGCAAATAATGGGAATACAAGCGCTTACGCCGAAAATGAATCTGAGCAAACCAAATAAGGATCATCTAATATTTCCATATCTGCTAAGAAATGTAAGCATAACAAAAACAAATCAGGTATGGAGCACAGATATTACGTATATCCCGATATACAGAGGGTTTGCTTATCTTGTTGCAGTAATGGATTGGTTCAGTAAATATGTACTGTCCTGGGAAATATCCAACAGCCTGGATGTCCATTTCTGTCTCAGCAGCCTGGACAAAGCGTTGCGTTCAGGCAAGCCGGAAATATTTAACACTGACCAGGGTAGCCAATTTACCAGTCTGAGTTTTGTTAATAAAGTCCTGGACAATAACATAAAACTGAGTATGGATTCCAAAGGCAGAGCTTTAGATAATATTTTCATCGAACGTTTATGGAGAAGTCTGAAATATGAAGATATTTATTTAAAGGAATATCGTACTTATCAAGAATTATTTGAGGGATTAAAAAATTATTTCTATTTTTATAATAATAAAAGAACACATCAGTCACTAGGTTATAAAACTCCGGCTGATATATTCTTAAAATAACATGGTTAATACTTAATTCATACACCTTAAATTATGGGAAAAACTGTCCAGGGAATGGGGTGCACCTTATATTGCATTAGTAATTTTAATTAGCTAAATATTAAATAAAAAAGGGGAAAATGGG
>CAZRMA010000740.1:0-1654 GCA_964600655.1 uncultured Ignavibacteriaceae bacterium | reverse complement strand
ATAACTGGCAAAATGTTCATTATAGTCCAACTTTTAATTTTCTTTTTATTCCTTTCTAACAGGCAGGATATATTTGCACAGCAGAAAATAATATCTGTTGAAAAAGCTTCAATCTCAGGAGGAGCAGAATATTCATTTGAGCTCGAAAAGGCTAAGAAACTTGGAAATATATCAAAATACACTTCAAAAAATTCTTCACTTAAATTAGAAAAATCGAATTCGACATCTGCATTTACAACTTATTCAGGTGTAAATTTTGATGATGAAGCAGCTTCATCAGGGTATTATCACATTCCGCCAGATCCTAACGGTGCAGTTGGAACAACTCATTTAGTTTCTATTGTTAATGCTTCCATTCAGTTTTTTACAAAAGCCGGGGCTCTTCTTACTACAAAACGTTTAGGGAAAAATGTCACAACCGCTACCGGAAGTTTTTTTGAATCACTTTCGCCACAAAATGGGACATTTGATCCTAAAGTTATATGGGATCAATATTCAAACCGATTTATAGTTGTTGCTTTAGAGAAAACTACATCTACTTCCCGAATTCTATTCGCTGTTTCTGCAAATGATGACCCAACCGGAACCTGGTATTTTAGTGCTATTAATTCTAAAATAACTATCAGTGGTCAACCAAGTTATACTGATTTTCCTGGATTAGGAGTTGATGATAAAGCTATCTATGTAACGGCAAATATGTTTCAATTTTCAAATGATGCAAATTCTGGCAGCAGAGTTTGGATAATTAACAAATCACCGTTTTACTCGGGTGGAACTGCCTCAGTAAATGTCTATGATCAGTTTGGTTCAGCAGGACTGGCTGGTTATGCAACTACTATACCGGCACAAATGTTTGGTACACTGGGGGCTACACAGGGTACATATCTTGTCTCAGCTAACTGGTATTCTAGTAATACAGATTATCTTTCCGTAATAAGCGTCACCGACCCGGTAGGTTCACCAACGTTTACAAATACTTTTATCAACCTGGGTGACATTAATAATTTAGCAAGTTTCCCTGGTAACGCGCCACAATTAGGGACCTCAACAACAATTGATGCGGGTGATTCCCGGTTAATGAGTGTAGTTTGGAGGAATAACATATTATGGGCGTGTAATACAGTTAATCCTCCGAGTGGAACAGATGCTAATCAGGCTACTGCACACTGGTACAAAATAAGTACTTCAGGTACTCCTGCCATTTCTGATCAGGGTAATATAGGAGGAGAAGATATTGCAACAGGTGCTTATACTTACTACCCATCAATTTCGGTTAATTCATCTAATGCAATTGTAGTTAGTTTTGCCGCTTCAGCACCTACTATATATGCCGGAGCTTATGCAGCTGGTCGTTTGTCAACCGATGCTGCCGGTACTATTCAATCTTCAAAGACAATTCAAGCAGGTTTGGATTATTATATAAGAACTTTTGGCTCTGGTAGAAACAGATGGGGGGATTTTTCATCATCATCTGTCGATCCATCCGATGGCCAAACCTTTTATGTTTTTAATGAATATGCTATGACCCGTGGGACTGGTTCGACTGATAATGGAAGGTGGGCAACATTATTTGGGGTCTTCCCAACATCAGGATTACCAGTTGAATTAACGAATTTTTCATCAGTAGTTAATAATGGGATAGTAAATTTATCCT
>CAZRMA010000739.1:0-1658 GCA_964600655.1 uncultured Ignavibacteriaceae bacterium | reverse complement strand
AAAAGTGCTAAAATAATAATGGTAAAAATTCCTGTAATAATATTTTTCATAAGTATTCCTCAAGCAATTTTCAATTTTAATTCATTAAATGCTTTAGCCCGGTGACTAATCCTGTTTTTTTTCTCAAATGTAAGTTCAGCAAGTGTATTTTTATATCCATCAGGAATAAACAATGGGTCATAACCAAATCCGTTTTTGCCTCTTGGCTCAAGAATTATGTCACCATTAAGTTCACCTGTTGCAGAAATATACTCAACACCGTTATAATAAACAGCGACAGAAATAAATCTTGCTTTATGAGGTGATGGAAGTCCCTTCAACTCAGAAACTAACTTGACATTGTTTTTTTTATCAGTTGAGTTCACACCGGAATATCTTGCTGAATAAACACCAGGCTTTCCGCCAAGTTGATCTACTGAAAGTCCTGAATCATCCGCAATTACAGGGATTTGAAATAAATTAAAAATTTCTTTTGCCTTTTTCTTTGCGTTCCCAATAAACGTCTCTTTGTCCTCAATTACTTCCGGAACGAGGTCAAAGTCAGATAAACTTAAAAGATCAAAGGGTAAATCTGATAATATTTTTTTTATTTCTGTCAGCTTCCCCTTATTTGTAGTTGCAATAAGTATACGGTTCAAGCATTTACTCCGTTAATTGATCGAATCTTATAAAAAAGATTAATAACAGCGCCGAGTGTTGTCATAGAATTCAGAATAGTGAAAACAGGATCGTTTAATAATATTGCATAAATAGTAAGTGAAATACTTCCAATAAGATTCAGTATAAGGAAAGAGAAATTCACACCACATTTTTTTTGTTTGATTGTTTCCACCGTCTGAGGAATCCAGCCTGCTGCAAGAGCAAGTAATCCTATAATTCCGATATATTGCATTATAATACCGTTTATTTATAAATATTATTTTTCAGTTTCCAAAAAAATTTCATCCATCACCTCGAAAGCATATCTCAGATGAGGAATAACAATAGAGCCTCCCACAATCAAAGCAATATTAAACGATTCCTGCAGCTCTTCCCTGCTTGCACCTTCCTGGATCGATCTATCGATATGATAAAATATGCAGTCATTGCAGCGTAAAACCATTGAAGCAACGAGTCCCATTAATTCTTTTGTTTTAGCCGGAAGTACACCGTCAACATATGCTTTATTATCGAGAGCGAAAAATTTATTAAACTCACGAAAGCCTGAGTTTAGAATTTTATCGTTCAAATCAGTTCTATACTTCCTTGTCTCAGTAGTTGTCTTTTTCATTCTGAATTTCCTTTATCATTATTTTGTTTATTCCCGTCGTATGAAATTTCCAGTTTATTGGGAGGTATATCACTCTCCTCTTCCTCCCAGTCATATTTATAATGTTTATCCTTTTTACGGAAAATAAAAGCACAAACAATTCCGGTTATTCCTCCAAAGAAATGAGACTCCCAGGAAATACCCGGCTGACCGGGAAGAATTCCCCAAACCATTCCACCGTACAAAAAAGTAACAAGCAATGAGAGTCCGATTGAACGGTTATCTCTTTTAAATATTCCGCTGAAAAATAAAAAAGCAGCAAACCCGTAAATTAATCCGCTTGCCCCAATATGATAAACAGAGCGTGCAAAAAGCCAGACGAGTAGACCAGTAAAAATATAAATAATAG
>CAZRMA010000738.1:0-1659 GCA_964600655.1 uncultured Ignavibacteriaceae bacterium | reverse complement strand
CTCTGGTCACCGGCTTAAGAGGAAGTTATATTTCATCAAATTCAATAGAATTTAGTAATAAATAAATGAACTAAACACATAACGTGCGGCTCAACGCGACCGCCTTTTCGGTTCGGGACTTTTAAGATTTTTGGCATTTAATTTTTGTTCAAAGTTACAATAAGGGAGTCTTTCTAATAAACAAAATAACAAACTGCACTTATCAGAAAAGTTAAGTACAGTTTGTAAAACATTTGGCTTTACGTTTCTGTTCGGCATTGTTGTCACCGGGCGGACGCGTTAGCCGCAACTTCGTTATACCCAAGAGGAAAATATGGATAACCAATATAATGGCAAATACATTCACGAATATGCTCGTGGCACTCAAGCCAAGTATATTATTCGCGAAAATTTAATTTATGAATATGCTAAAGGTACTCCCGCTATATATGAAATACGTGGAAAATTAATTTATGAGTATGCTAAAGGAACTCCCGCAAAATATGAGATTCGTGGTAATCTAATTCACGAATATGCTCGTGGTACTCAAGCAATATATGAAATACGATAAGCAAAAATAAAATTATATATGAATTATATATGATTGTTACAGATGACAATGCATTGATAGTTTATACTGATGGTTCTTGCCTTCCGCATCCAAGGCGAGGTGGATTTGGAATTAGATTTATATTTCCAAGTTGTCTGAATTTATCAAATGCTGTAATTGATTTTCCATCTATATCTTTTAGTAATGCAACAAATAATGCTATGGAATTATTGGCTGTTATAACTGCTTTGAAGCATATCGAAAAACTTGAGAATAAGAATTTTATTAGCAGAATAGTAGTTTATACTGATTCAAGATATGTACGGGATAATTATATGAATGCAATATTCAGATGGCAAAAGAATAAATGGATGTTGCAAAATGGAGCTCCTGTTCTTAATGCTGAATTATGGAAGGATTTTGTAAAAATATTTATTCGAATAAAAAAAAGAATTAATATCGAATGGGTAAAAGGTCATTCTAAAAATGAAGATAATAAAGCTGTGGATACGATTGCAAAAAAATCTGCGAAAAGTGGAATTAAAAACCAATTCAAAGTAATTGCAGTTCGGAGAAAAAAATCTCCACAAAAAGTTATTTACGGCAACATCGTACCTGAAGGACAAAGGTTAGCCATCCGAATTATTACATCAGAATATTTGCGAGTCCAAAAAATTAATAAATACCAATACGAGGTAATTTCAAAAAAAAGTAAATATTATCAGTGTGTTGATGTATTATATACTAAAGAAAATATGCGAGCGGGTCATTCTTATATTGTTAGCTTTAAGGGTAATCAAAAAATCGCAACACTTTCTAAAGTTATAAAAGAGATTGAAATTAAATAACAATATTAGATACGGGCATAACCAGCCAATCAAGCGGACGCCGTTTTCGCATTTGGCATTTTATAAATTTTAGTGTTAGTCGTTCCGTTTCGGCTAACTTGTTCAAAGTAGTTGTTCTAATTAATAAACTTGCAAAACGTGTGTGCGAGAAAAATTACACACGTTTTGCTTAATCATCGGCAGTTGTTTTCTAAGCGGCATTCTTGTTCTGGGGCGCCGCTTATCGGCAACGCCGTTATGTTGCTGAAATTGGAAATAAAATTTATTAACTATATGAAATGA
>CAZRMA010000737.1:0-1666 GCA_964600655.1 uncultured Ignavibacteriaceae bacterium | reverse complement strand
TCAACCGATAATCTTGAGATAAGAAAAAAGATTGGACTCGTGCCGCAGTCACTTGCTCTTTATGATGATATATCTGCGCAGGAAAATATGGAAATCTTCGGGTCGCTGTTTGGTCTGCCGAAAAAAACTCTTCAATACAACATAGCTGAAAAGCTAAATATGGTTGGACTTTTTGAAAGGAAAAAAGATAAAGTAAAAAACTTTTCCGGCGGCATGAAACGAAGATTAAATTTAGCAGCTTCAATTTTACATGACCCTAAAATAATTTTATGTGATGAACCAACTGTTGGTATTGATCCCCAATCACGTAATGCAATTTTTGAATATCTTGAAAAACTTAATGATGACGGGAAAACGATTATTTACACAACTCATTATATGGAAGAAGCTGAAAGGCTCTGCAGTAAGATTGCGATTATTGATTTTGGAAAAATAATTTCTTCAGGAACTCTTCAGCAATTACTTGAAGGACTTGAATACAACCAGACAATTTCAATTAATAAAAATCAAATTACAGACAAGAATAAAGATGTCTTTAAAACTTTTGGTGAATTAATTGATGAAGAAGAAAAGTTTGAACTTAAACCGACTGATGGACTTAAGCTTTCGGAATTTTTTAGCGAGATTGAAAAAAATAATATCAATTATTCATCTATTAATATTAATAAGCCTTCATTGGAACTATTGTTCTTGTATTTAACGGGAAGGAGATTAAGAGATTGAAAGTTGTTTTAAGCTTAATTAAAAAAGAATACATCCTTTTCTGGAACGATAAAGTTGCCGTAGCATTTACATTTTTAATTCCTGCCGCTTTAATTCTTCTCTTCGGTTCAATATTCGGAGGTGCATCAAGCGGCAGCGCAAGTGGAATTAGATTGGCATTTCTTAATAACAGCGATTCAAAGATTGGGAGAAAAATTGAATCAACTCTTGATACCACAAAAACATTTTCTCTAATTAAAACATTCACCAATGACGAAGGAAAAGAAGTAAAGTTTGATACTGCTTCAATAAAAGAATTCGTGAAAACGGGAAAAGCTTCTTCTGCACTTGTCATTCCTAAAGATGCATATACAGATACTTCATTCGGACTTAAATTAAAATATTATTTTGATCCAAAGAATGAAATGGAATCACAAATAACTCAAGGCTTATTGCAGCAAACTGTAATGTCGCAGATACCGGAAATATTTAACAGCAGCATGATGCATCGGTCTGAAGAATTTCTTGGCAGGCAAAAAGGAAAATCATTCAATAGAAAAATGGCTTCACTTGTCAGTCAATATTTTAATATTGATACTTCAAAAATTCTACATTCGATGTCGTATAGTTTTAATGATTCAACCATGAGTGACTCGTCTTCAAATAAATCATCAAATTTTTTCAACAATATCGTAAATCTGGATAAAGAACAGCTTGTAGGGAAACAAGTGAACAATCCAGGGGCAACAAGAAGTGTCGGCGGCTGGGCAATTATGTTTTTGTTATTCGGGATAACTGCATCAGGCGCATCTTTATTTGAAGAGAAACAGATGGGAGTTACGTTAAGAATTTTATCTTCACCAGTTTCAAAAATTCATATTCTTTGGAGCAAATATTTTTACAATATTTCTCTTGGAATCATTCAACTAATCACTTTGTTTTTTGCAGGATATTTATTTTTCGG
>CAZRMA010000736.1:0-1666 GCA_964600655.1 uncultured Ignavibacteriaceae bacterium | reverse complement strand
GGAAGCGGATATAGCCACATTTTAAATGGGAAAAATGTTGAAGGTTTCTTCTTTCTTAAAATCATTATTCCGGCAGCCTGCCCGATAAATTGAATTAAAATTCTCATGGCTAAAATTGCACTAATCACTTCCTTAAGCTTAAATAACAAACTGAAGATAAAAGCAATAGCTCCAAGAATTAATAATGAATAATCCGGGAAATGTTTTTTAGGGTGAGTGTGTGAAAATAATTTAAAGAATGCACCATCAACCGCAGCTGCGTACGGAATTCTTGAATAACCAAGAGTAGCAGAAAATAAAGACGAGAATGCAATCCACAATATTAATATTGTAACAACTATTGCTGCTTTGGAACCATAAATATATTGTACAAAAGTGCTGACAATAAAATGCGAATGCATTGCTTCTCTCCAGGGAACAACTCCCAGCACGCTTAACTGCATAGCAAGATAAAGCACGGCAATTCCGGCAATGCTTATGAAAATGCTTTTGGGAATATTTTTCTCCGGCTCTTTTAATTCGGAACCAAGGTTACTGATGTTATAATATCCGAGATAAGTGTAAATAGTTTGAACGGAAGCGCTGCCGAGTCCGACAAAAAAGATAAATGAAAAATCAAATGCATTTGGGGGGAAATCAAAAGCAATCTTCGGATTGAAATGAGTAATACCTCCGAATATCAGCCACAATATTGTAGCAATTACTCCAATCCACAGGAATAAAGAAATTTTACCGATTGTTTCTATCTTCCTGTAAAGTAGAAGTACAATCGTAATTACCAATACCCCGGAAATAATTTTTTGCCATAGTGGACTAAGTGGTAATAAAAAGGTAAAGTATTGTGAAAACCCGATTGAGCCTGAAGCTATAACAAGCGGCGCCTGAAAAATTGTCTGCCAAATTAAGAGGAACGAAAATAATTTTCCCCAGCTTTTGGGTCCGTAAATTTCTTTTAAGAAAACATAGCTTCCGCCCGCAGCCGGCATTGCCGCACCAAGTTCAGACCAAACCGATCCATCCATAAATGAAAGAACAGCACCGAGGACCCAGGCAAGCAGACATTGTGGACCATTCATTTCCTGTATAACAATTGGCAAAACAATGAAAGGGCCAATGCCTACCATGTCAATCATATTAAGTGCGGTTGCTTCTTTTAATCCTAATCCGCGCTCTAATTTTGTATTCGAAATATTATTCAACAATGGGAAAATAAATTTTATTAATAACTTTTTAGTTAATTAATTGCTTTTGAATTGACAGCTAAAATATATATATAAAATTTTTCAGTGTCTTATGGATTAAAATTCTTTTATGTAATTTTACAACAAATATTATTAATATTAGAAGCCGGAGATAATTATGTATCACACAATAAAAGAATTTTTAGATGATTGGAAATATGAAAGTGAATCAACCATAAAAGTATTTTCCAATTTAACTGATGAAACTTTAAGTCATAAAATCTACGCTAAAGGCAGAACTCTCGGAAGATTAGCCTGGCATATAACAGCGCAAATCAGTGAAGCATTAAATAGTATGGGTGCAATAACTGAAGCTATAAATGATGATCAAAATTATCCCCATCAAGTAAAATCAATTGTGGAAAAGTATAAATCTATTTCAGATATTTTGATTGAAAAATTATCACAGACCTGGAATGATGAAA
>CAZRMA010000735.1:0-1668 GCA_964600655.1 uncultured Ignavibacteriaceae bacterium | reverse complement strand
ATTTTCATTTCATATAGTTAATAAATTTTATTTCCAATTTCAGCAACATAACGGCATTGCGGCTAAGGCGCAGCCCAGAACAGCAATGCCGAACTTATTAGTAAATTTTATTATTAAAAAAATATTTCATAACTGTACAACGTTGAACAAGAAACTAAACACGGAATGACAAACCCGAAACCCCAAAATTGCCAAGAGCGAAATCGCTGTCGCCTTGAGCCGTGGGTTAGGTTGTTTTCTCTTTTTTATATGTATTAAATAAATATTTTAGATTCTTCTTGGAAACTTTCCAGTAATTATCTAATGAATCAATTACCCATAAATATTTTAAATCTTTATCAAACATACTTAGGTCTTCAGTTGATTCAACAACATATTCTCCAGGATTTAGCATTTTAGGAATATTTTGAGTTGTAATTAAAAAATGCTTTTTTGTAAATGCTCCACCGACAATCTTTACATAAATTGGCCTTCTTCCAACATTAGTAATTGTATAGACTAATATTGTTTTATTGGAATCTCTAATCCCTCCAATCTCATTTCCTATAAAACAGGAAACATTAATTTTCCCTTTGTCGGATAAATCACGGAATATTGACCAACCCAATACAAAGCTTGAAACTAAAGCTCCCCAGATTGCTAAAATGGTTGTTATGGACATTATTAAATTTGAACGTATTTTATTTAAAATTCTAAAAATGATTGTCTTATTTTGAATTAGAATCTAAGATATCATCGTATTTCTTTTTTCTTTCTTGAAGTAATTCTTCGGGCATTATTTTATATTCAGGATTATATATCCCATATCCCAAAACTCTATTTTCTTTAAGGTAAAAAAGTGCATCATAATTACCATAAAAATAAACACGCGTTAATCCATTTTTTAAGGAAGTAAAATTGGTTGGTTCTCCCAAATAATCTTTAATACCTTTAAGCTTATAACCATTAAATGACCTACCAAATAAATTTGGAGGGAAATAGTAATCACGTTCATCGAAAAGATATAGAATAGAACTTACTTTATTTTTATTAAATGTTAATTCATATTGTTCATAAATATAATACTCATTATAAGCGGTATAATGCCTGTGCTTATAATTCCAAATAGAATTTAGACTATCTATTTCATCAGGATAACCTTTTAAAAAAATTACATCTTTTTGAGAATCGCCTAATTTTATTTCCCACATCTGAGTTGATTTATAAGGTTTTTGGTATGAAGTTTTAATACTTGGGAAAAAGAAGATATAATAAGTGGACAACAAAAGTACTAATGAAATTAAAATAATGCCTGAATACTTTAATATCCTTTTCCAATTCCATCTATCTTTAGTTGAATTAAATAAAAAAATTAAGCCAAGAATTAATGAAGAAAGAAAAATTGCCAAACCTAAATTCATTTTCTTTTCCCTTAATTTAACAACCTAACGGTGTTGCCGATAAGCGGCGCCCCATAACAGCGATGTCGCTTAAAAAACAACTGCCGAAGATTAAGCAAACTGTGCTTAACTTTTATCGTAAGTGCAGTTTGCCACAATGTTATTTAGAACTACTACCTTGAACAAGTTAGCCGAAACGGAACGACTAACTCTAAAATTTCTAAAATGCCAAATGCGAAAACAGCTTGCCCCGAACTTGATTCGGGGGCGTCCGCTTGATTGGCTTGTT
>CAZRMA010000734.1:0-1669 GCA_964600655.1 uncultured Ignavibacteriaceae bacterium | reverse complement strand
AGAGAAAGTTGGATAGTAGTTATTAGATAAGAATAATTAATTAAAAAAAGACCGCCTTATTCAGACGGTCTTTTGAAAGATAATTAAGATTACTTCAGAAGTGTCATCTTATTATTCTGAAAAAAATCATTTACCCTTATTGAGTAAATATAAACACCGGAGGGAAGATTAGTAGCATTAAATGTTACTGAATACTGTCCTGCTTCCTGATTCTCATTAACCAGGTTTGCAACCTCTCTTCCTAGCATATCGTAAACTTTAAGTGAAACAAAGCCCTTGTCTTTTACCTGGTAATTTATGCTTGTTGTAGGATTAAATGGGTTGGGATAATTTTGATCCAATTTATAATCATAAACCATTACTGAGTTATTATTTTTAATTTTTTGAGGGGGTGTTCCGATTATTACTGCTTCAACCTCATTTGAATAATCCGATTCTTTGGAAGTTAAATCCTTTGCAGTTATTTCATAGTGTGCAATTTCTTCATTAGCACAACGGGAACCGGGAGGAGCTGAACATACGGTTTCTTCATAATCAATATATTAATTTGTTCCCGAGGTTGCATAAAGTGAGTATGAACCCGACCCTATTTTTCTATAAATCCGGTAATAATCAATATCGGCTTCAGGATTTTCATCCCAAGTAAGTTTGGGGTGACCGTTATAAGAAGACAGAGCAAGATTGGAAGGTGCAACAGGATTCTGGTTGTCATATTTATAACGCAGGTTATTCCCATCATTATTGCCATAATCATCTTTCCATATTACGTGCACTTCATTTCCTGCTGAAGATATATTG
This sequence comes from uncultured Ignavibacteriaceae bacterium, assembly GCA_964600655.1. Taxonomy (GTDB): domain Bacteria; phylum Bacteroidota; class Ignavibacteria; order Ignavibacteriales; family Ignavibacteriaceae; genus CAVSWT01. The sequence goes on along the minus strand of CAZRMA010000734.1, from coordinate 871 downwards.
ACAAAAACCGGTTCTGAAGATGGTTGTGTATATTCATAAATTATATCATCAGGATAGCCACTATTTGATGTCGACCTTCTAATAGCTACTTCTCCTGATTCTTCGCCGTGCGCTATTTGGCTGTAGAAAAATGCAGTATGCATTGTATTATCATAAGTTTCAGCTGCAAAGATTTTGTCAGTAAGATTAGTAACATTTGGAGTACCTTCAGATATGTAGTTATTACTTAAATCTCTTACAATCCAATCGAAGTAATATTGTGAAGTTCCAAATGGATCATTAGCACGATAGGAGTAGTATATTATAATTCTGGAATCGGTTACTCTAAACCCAGCCGGATTTGATGATAAAACATTATTTAACTGATAACCTGTGTAAAGCGTACCCCAGCTATTAGACGAAACATTGTAGCTTCTCCATTTCCCTATATCCGTACTTGATTTTTCATATAAAAAATAAACATAATCATTTGAACCTCCATATTTTGCAATTATTCTTGGTGTATTTCCAGTTTCATTTGTAGACACAATCACTGGGGAACTCCAGCTGGAACCATTATAATTTGAATAATAAATAACATTGGATACTTGATAAGTAACATGTAGCTTATTATTTGAAAATACAGATTCAATTGAGTTAGCATTATAATTAAGTGTTGATAAATAAGACCAGTTGGTACCACCATCACTGCTATATTTAGTTCTGATATAATTTTCACTATTTTTTCTGTAAACTACATAAATAGTTGTTTCATCCCCTGTAATACTAGGTGTAACAACAGAAGTATATTCTAAATTAACAGCTGAACCGGAAACCCCATTTATATTCATTTTATAATACTTGAGATTATTACTTTCCTGAACTATAATAT
>CAZRMA010000733.1:0-1676 GCA_964600655.1 uncultured Ignavibacteriaceae bacterium | reverse complement strand
AAGTGAACATTTGTTCACTATAATTGCAGTGAACATTTGAGCACTATATTTAGGTTAAACAGACAATGAAAAACCAAACAACACAGCGGCAAGAAGAAATTTTAACTTTTATCCGGCAGTATAAAGAAGAAAATGGTTTTCCTCCAACTTTGCGGGAAATTGGAAAACAATTTGGAATTTCATCAACTTTTGGAGTTAAACGCCATCTTGATGCACTTGTCAAAAAAGGCCATCTGAATATAGAAAGTAATTCTAGCCGGGCCATTTCATTTGTTAAAAATGATTCCATTGATAATGAAACCGTTATTGAGCAAAACGAATTTTTTACTAAAATACCTGTTATAGGTAGAGTTGCTGCTGGTACTCCAATTACTGCAATTGAAAATATTGAAGGCAATATAATTGTTGATTCTTCCTTCATAAAAAAATCACAAGATTCATTTGCCTTAAAAGTAAAAGGCGATAGTATGATTAACGCTGGTATTTTTGAAGGAGATATTGTTATTGTTTCGCCGGCATCGGAAGCATTTAACGGACAAACTGTAGTTGCTATGATAGAAGATGAAGCAACCGTCAAAGTCTTCCAGAAAAAAAATAATAAAATATTATTGATGCCTGAAAATGATAAATACCAGCCCATTGAAGTAGAAAAGACTAAAGACTTCAAGCTAGTTGGTAGGGTTGTTGGCTTGGTTAGAAGAATAAATTAAAGCGGAGTTAAATATGAAAACAGAAATTTTTTCCTCAGCAATAAGCAGTAGAACTTCAATTAGATTTTTGTATAGTTTAAATGAAGTGACCATAGATCCGTATTATATATCACGTGAAAAAAGTGGGAAAAAGGTTATATATGGTAAAATTCGTAATTCAAGTGAGGTAAAGAAATTTGAATTTGATAAAATAGTTAACATAAAGTTATTATGCCGGGACAGATTTTCTCCCGTCATCCCCATCTTATCAGTTGTTAACTAGTAAAGGATGGTGAATAAATGGATTCAGCAAAAAGAAAATATATAGATTTGTTAGTTGAAGAATTTTGGAAACAGGGTTACCTAACCGTTAGCCGCAAATATGGAACTTATTTACCAGAGCCAGCTAAGGTTGGTGATTTTGATGTGGATATTATTGCACGTTATAAAAAAAATTACGCAATTGGAATAACGCTGTCTGAAGAAGATTTAAATGATCCGCATTTAATTAATAAGATTAAATTTCTTGCTACCAGACAGACAAAATTTACGAATAAGAGAGTGCTGCTTTTTATAGGTGTTGAAATAGAATTTTATAAAAACGCGAAGACACTTATCGAATTGTTTGACCACGATATAAAGAAAAACATTAAGCTTTTCCAAATCGTTGAAAAATCAATTCCTTCTGTTCGCAGACATGGAAATAAAGAGAAAATCATATTTTCATAAAACTCATTTTTGAAAATAAGACACTAACTACACGGGCTTATTCTTAAATTATTAAGCCCGTGTTCTTATTTTTCCTTCTTTTTTACCTTTCATAATTTAAATTTCCTATATACCTTTTTAATGTTAATTATTATTGTCTTTAAGTAATTCTACTACAGAGGACTTACCTTGACATTAAATAGTACGACAGTTAATTTTACACGCTTTATCAATTTTAGGACAGAATTTGGGAAAAGTACATTCGGAATCGGATGAAAA
>CAZRMA010000732.1:0-1688 GCA_964600655.1 uncultured Ignavibacteriaceae bacterium | reverse complement strand
TGTCCTGACTGTATGCCTTCCACTGGAGTAAAGAAAAAGGCGTATCCAATTTTTGATCCTGGATTAAAGTTGTGGTATGATCAAAATAATATTGCATATTTAAAAATTCCTCCGCATAATCCGGCTTGCCAAAAAAGATTCACAGGCAAAGGATTAAAAATTATTTCGCCTTCAAAAGATTATGAATATTACATTGAAGAAAAATCCGGCGAAGGAATTTTGCTGCAAGCAGTTTCAGAATCCGGTTCTTCAAAACAGTATTGGTATGTTAACAATAGATATTTCAAAACTTCCAGGCCCGGGCAAAATGTTTTTTACAAACCAGGGAAAGGCAAAATAAAAATCTCATGTATCGATGATAAAGGCAGAGAAGCGAATGTGGCAATAACGGTAAAATATTTTTAGCTAATCAATTACGCATTCTTAAATTGATTTAATATAAAAAACATCATATTTTCAAATCATAAAATTGAAAAAAAAATTACAAATTTAGTAAAAATGTAATTAGTTTTTAGGAAAGATAATAAAAGCAAAAACTTCAAATAAAGAAGAAAAAAGCGTTGCAAGCCGGGCGTTAAAATATAAGAACCAGCATCCCGTGGGATATGAGGAAAAGTTAAAGACTATTTTTGAGGCGGATGAGGATTTTTTATTTGAATTGGACAATGGCGGAATTTTTCGATCTGCGAACGAGTTTGGCCCTACAATGTTGGAATATGTTGCCGAAGAATTAATTGGGAAACATTTTTTTGACGTTGTTTCACCAAAGGATAAAAATACTGCTGCTGAGGCTTTTCATAAAGTTCTGAATTCAAAAATACTTGTGTCCTTTAATGTGATATTATTGAGCAAATTTGGCAAAGAAATTCACTTTGAAATTAATTGTAAAGGATTTTTTATCAACAAAGAATTACAAGGAGTAATTGGTGTCGGTAAAAATTTAAATCCGCAAAAAATTTTGGAAGAAAGAAACGCCGTAATTAACGCTAAACTCGATGAAGCAAACAGGCTCTTATCGATTGAGAGAAGCAGGTCGCGCCAGAAAAAAGCATTGTTGGAGGAACTTAATAGATTGAAGAATGAGTTTATCTCAAATGTATCTCACGAGCTTCGTACACCACTGGCTTCAATAATAGGATTCTCTGAAACTATTTCAACTGATCCGGAGATGACTTCTGAAATGAGAGATGAGTTTAACACGGTGATTCTGAATGAAAGTAAAAGACTTGCTCATTTAATTAATGATGTTTTAGATATCACCAAAGTTGAGGGAAATCTTGTTGAATTATACAGAAGTGAATTTGACATATTAAAGTTATTAATAGATGTAATTGATTCTAAATTTGAACGAATTCAAACCAACCAAATTGAATTAACTACTGAAATACCTGACGAAACAATCATCATTAATGCCGATGCTCAAAAACTTGAAGAAATGTTTAAAGAACTTATTGATAATGCAATAAAATTTACAAAAGAGAATGGAAGAATCAGTATATTTGTTCAGAACCTTTATAAAGAGGTAGAAATTATCATTAGTGATACTGGAATTGGAATTCCCGAGGAAGACATACCCCACGTGTTTGAAAAGTTTTATAGGGTCAGTCGTCCCGGAGCAGAAATTTCTGGAACTGGTTTGGGATTGGTTTTTGTAAAACATATTTTAGATATGCATAAAGGATTTATTA
>CAZRMA010000731.1:0-1691 GCA_964600655.1 uncultured Ignavibacteriaceae bacterium | reverse complement strand
TATAACGATAATTTGATACCTGACGTTAATCGCCAATATCCATCAAAAAATGATAACTCAGTTTACTCATTTAAAGGAAAGAAGAATAGTTTTGCAAATACTATTGAAGACAAAATAAAGCATGAAGAAATTGATTTTTCCGGTTTTTTACCTTTGTTTACAATATTAGATGAAATCTTGGATGAATTGAATACGAAATAGTATCTACATTATACCAAAAAGATTCATTAAAATTTTAACTTTCCACAATTCATTATCCAACCCTTAATACATTAATATTATCGCAGAAATATTATTGTGCATAAACAGCAAGTGCGCTAAAGCATAGTCTGGTGAAAAATTGGCAACTAATAAAAATAATCATTGGTGAATAGTTGCAGAGTAACAAACGTTTTACTATTTTTTTCTCCGTTATACAAACAATTCCATAATAAACTTTCAATAATAATTGCTCCGTAATTTTTAGGAGGATCTATGCCGCGGTTTACTTTGGTGCTATTTGTGCTTTTGCTCTGCAGTCCGGTAGTGTTCAAATTGTCCGCACAGGATATGACAGGTAAAGCGGACAGCAGCCCGTCATATTCATTAGTTAAATTAGTTTCTGATGATCTGAAGGAGACATTCGATAAGGTTATTCAGCTTGCTGATGCTATGCCTTCAGAAGATTACAGCTGGAGACCTGAAGAGGGAGTCAGGTCAGTCAGTGAAGTTTATGTTCATCTTGCAATGAGTAATTATTTTTTTCTTTCTTACCTGGGCTTGCCTATGCCGAAACAATTAAAACCCGGCACTGAAAACCAGGACCTTGAAAAAACAATGACAGATAAAGCGGAAATAATGACCTTTTTGAAAAAATCTTATGCCGATGCCGCAAATTTTCTTTCAAACTACACCGCCACCGACTTCGATACAGAAGTAGAGCTGCCGTTCGGAAAATTTACAAAAGCACAAATATTAATGCTTACTGCAACTCATCCGCACGAGCACCTTGGTCAGTCCATTGCTTATGCAAGGACAAACCACATTGTACCGCCGTGGTCTAAAAAAAATTAGTGTTTATTAATCGTCGCGGTAACAAACTTAATAATGTCGGGATTGGATATAACTTATTAAACGGCGTGGTATCAACACGTCTAATTAATGTATAAATATATGAAAGGTTAAGAAATGGTTACAGTAATTGTGCAGCACGAAGTTAAAAACTTTAAAGAATGGAAAAAGGTCTTTGACACAGATGAGCCCAACCGTGCAAAAGCGGGCGTTAAACTTAACGGGCTTTACACATCGCTTAAAAATCCTAATGATGTAACAATGATCTTTGAAGCTCCCGGTCCGGAAGTTTTTGATAAAATGATGAACGATCCCGCAAGGCAGGCAGATATTCAGAAAGCCGGTGTAATCAGTGCGCCGGTTGCAACTATTCTGAACAAGGTTTAATAAAAGCGTATAAGTCAAAACCGACAGATTTCAGTGCAGCCGGGGATGTGAACCCGCGCTGCACTGCTGAAAGAGAATCTTATCTTTACCTTCAAACTATTATCCTACCGTTTATCCTTTTATACTCCGCAATTTTTGTTTAAGAATTTTATATTTGTAACCAGTGCACAAAGTATCCGCTCCTCAAAAGAATTGCGTTAAGAAAAAATCACGCAATTGAGCGGTTAATCCCGCCAATGTAATTGTTTTAATTG
>CAZRMA010000730.1:0-1704 GCA_964600655.1 uncultured Ignavibacteriaceae bacterium | reverse complement strand
CGGTTTAGAGGAAACTATGGTATCTGCCTATAATGAAATTCGTGAGACATTAAACGGAAACAAAAAAATTCCGGATTTAAGAACTGCTGCTTTTGTGCTCTCTATTGATAAAATAGCAAATGCATATTATTCTCTGGGGATATTTCCATAAAAATCTTTTAAGAGTTTTATTTTTCAGAAGTCTCTAAGAATTATTTTTTTATTGCGCATTAGCATTCAATAATTTAATTTCTATTCGGAAATTATATCTATTCTTTAAGCTGCGATAAATAGGCCACGCACTAGTGATAAAATGTACTAGCCGATTTGGTATTAAAAGAATATAAGTTATTATTTCATCTTGTTTAAATAATGAAGAAATTAAATAATAAATAAAAAATAATTGCTGCAATAATTGAATAATAACATTCCGATTAGGAGACGATTCATGCAGCCTAATTTATAGTTAGGTTTAATAACAAAAAAGTAACCAAATTATGATTTATACAATATCTTATATAATCGGATGGATTATTGGAATAACATTTTATTTTATAAGACCTGAGAATGGTTTTATTAATTGTGTTTTATTATCACATTTAGTTTTTACAGTTGGATTTTTTGGCCTTTTTAATTTTATCGGGCATTCCCTTTTTAGTGAGAAAGTTGCAAATCGTATTGGTTGGATTTCAAACGGATTTCAAAAAGAAATCGGATATGTATCATTCGGAATCGGCTTATGTGGAATATTGTGTTTCTTTTTTAGAGATGCATTTTGGTTAGCTACTATAATACCTTTCTCAACTTTTTTGTTTGGAGCTGCTTTCCTTCACGTTAAAGAAATTATAAAAACAAAGAATTATAAACCAGGAAATACATGGATTATTATTCCGGATGTTCTTATGCCAGTTACACTTATATTATTATGGCTCTTGAAATAAAAATGAGAAATGAAATTTACAACTAGTAAATACCGATTTTGTAAAACCTAACTTGCAATTCAAAGCAACCTCGATTTGCGTTAAGTTCAATCACAATACTTAGATTTGATTATGGAATTGGTAAAGAGCAAAATGGATTATTTTTTACTTTTGATGAAGCTTTTTAAAAATATGTTTTATAAAAATACGAGAATATCAAATGGATAATTTGGAATTAGTTAAACATCTTTATAATTCATTCAGTAACAAGAATATTGAAGAAATAATAAAAATATTGCATCCGGATGTTGAGTGGGGTGAACCGGAGAATCCACATAATCCAGCGGGTGGTACTCGGTATGGTATAAATGGATTTTTAGAGTGGGTGAATATTGGAAAGCAACATGAGGATATCTTAATTTTAGAGCCAAAAAGAATGTTAGCGGATAGTGAAACAGTTGCAGTAGTTGGGTATATGAAATGTCTCGCAAAACCAACAGGGAAAATGTATGAATCAGATTTTGTTCATATCATAGTGATAAGAGACAGGAAAATTGTAAAGTTTCAAGAATTTTTTGATACTTATATAGCTGGAGAGGCATTTAGGAAGTAATAAAAGCAAAACTATCGTTTAGGGAAACGATTTAATAAGCACTGTGTTTTCAGTTGGATAAAACTAAATTTGATAGTATGAAGTGGATCAAATGAATTCAGGCAATCGGAATATGAATACTAAAGAAAAAAATCCTTTGTTAAATGTTTTTTCCATTCGTGATTTCCGATTATTGTTTGTAGGAGCTTCAAC
>CAZRMA010000729.1:0-1725 GCA_964600655.1 uncultured Ignavibacteriaceae bacterium | reverse complement strand
TAATCGTCGACATTAGACAGTGTGAATTTATTGATTCAACCTTTTTGGGTGTTCTAGTCGTGGCTTTAAAAAACATGGCTAAGATAGGCGGCGAGATTCGACTTGTCAAACCTTCATCAGTAGTACAAACTTTAATGGAAAAGGTTGGTACACTAACCATTTTTAATACTTACGATACACTTGAAGAGGCAGTTGAAAGCTTTAATTTTCACGAGACCATAATTCACAGATAATTATCAGAGGGCAGGAAGATAAATATTTTTCATCTGAATTCGGCAGGGGAGAATATTTAATATTTCTCATTGCTTTTTGTTAGAGGTTAACATAAAGAAATAAAAAGTTCCCCAAAGTTAAAATCACTGAGTGCAAAAAAAATCCGGCAAAAGCCGGATTTTTTATTTCTAGTAGCGGGGGCAGGACTTGAACCTACAACCTTCGGGTTATGAGCCCGACGAGCTACCAATTGCTCCACCCCGCGATATAAAATTTAAAGAACTTAATTCAAATTCGTATTTAAAATTTGGACTACAAATATAGTTAATCGACATTGCTGTGTCAAATATATCGACTTTTATTTATTCCAATGAAAAAACTTGCAGTACTAAAATTAGTTTGCTTTAACCGTCAATGTTATTAAAACTGGAAATAACACCATCAATAACTTGAGATCGAGCGTGAATTTCATTCAGCTTCTGAATTATACGAAGGATCCCCTTCCTTTTTTCTTCAATAGTATCTGCAATAAAGCTGCTTACTTCGGGTAAATTACATTCATCCTGCATACCCTCATAAAATCTGACAATAGCAGCCTCTTTGCGTAACGCCTCGTTCAACATAGAACAGGTGTTTTTACATGCGTGCATACACTTTACTTCATTTTCCTTCATTTTTCACCTCACTTCTTAATGAGTGGTGTTATTGTTGAATAATTGTTTGTTCAATTTCTTTTGCTATACGGCTTCCAATTGCAAGTGCTTGCTCGTTTACAGGGATTAAATGATGATGACGTTCAGGCAATACTTTCTTTAAAGCTTTAATTATGTTTTCAATTTTTACGATGGACCTTTTTTCTAAAAATGCGCCGAGCAGAACCATATTGGCAACTTGTTTTTTATTTAGTTTTTGAGCCTCTTCATTAGCAGCTATACCCATTATTTCGATATCGGTTCTTGTCGGCGTATTTATAATTGAAGATTGTTCATAAATTAGCAATCCGCCAGGCTTAACACTTTCTTCAAATTTATCAAGAGAAGGTTGATTTAATACTATAGCTGAATCAAACCTAGATATTATCGGGGAACTAATTCTAACTGGAGAAACAATTACAATACAATTTGCCGTACCGCCTCTCATTTCAGGACCATAAGAAGGCATCCAACTTATTTCTTTATTTTCTATCATCGCAGCATAAGCTATTATCTGCCCCATAGATAAAATACCCTGTCCGCCGAAACCTGCAAAAATTATTTCATGTTCTTTTTGCATTTTTAATTCCTCAAAAAAATTCTATGAATAAATTAAAAGTTATCCGGATGTAATTTTTAATATAACCGGATTACATTTAGTTGTCTTTAGGTACTTTTAAATCACCAAGCGGATATAGGGGGAACATATTCTCCTCCAGCCATTTATTACTTTCCACCGGTGTCATTTTCCAGCCGGAAGGACAGTTGGAAACAACTTCTATAAATGAAGTACCACGATTTAATTTCTGATATTCAAAAG
>CAZRMA010000728.1:0-1736 GCA_964600655.1 uncultured Ignavibacteriaceae bacterium | reverse complement strand
ATAAATATTCATAGATAAGATAAACCCAATTTCTTTAGAGAAATTGGGTTTATTAATTTTACAATTATTAAAAATTATTTTTACTATAACAAAATACTGGAGTTTAAAATGAAAGAATTCTTATTAATATTTAGAAACAATTTTAGTGCTTTGCCAGAATTCTCGGAAGAAGAAGCGCAAGCAAATACAAAAAAATGGATGGATTGGATGGGCGGAATAGCGGCACAAAACAAATTATCTAATAGAGGCAATCGCCTCGCTGTCACGGGTAGAGTAATCAAATCAAATAATTCTGTAACCGATGGCCCTTATACAGAGATTAAAGAATTTGTCGGTGGTTATTCAATCATAAAAGCTGAAAATTATGATCAAGCAGTTGAAATAGCAAAAGGATGCCCTGTTTTAAAAATGGGAGGAAATGTGGAAATTAGAGAGATTGATCAATTATAAAAAATAATAATGTCATTGCGAATCCCGATACTATCGGGATGAAGCAATCTCTATTCTTAATAAAGATTGCTTCGTCTAAGACTCCTCGCAATGACATTCTCTTTAAACTTTAATATGACACAGCAACAATTAATACCGCATTTATTCAGAACAGAGTACAGAAAAATTGTTTCTGTGCTTTACCGTCATTTTGGATTTGAAGAGATTGAAATTGCAGAAGATATTGCTCAAGATACCTTTCTAACAGCATCGGAAACTTGGGGATTAAAAGGTATCCCACAAAACCCTACAGCATGGCTTTATCATGTTGCAAAGAATAAAGCAAAAAATTATTTACATCGTAATTCAATTTATCAAAACAAAATTGTTCCTGAATTACAAAATCCAATTTCCGAATCTCAAAAGGAGGAAATTGATTTATCGCCGCAAAATATAAACGACAGCCAGTTGCAAATGATGTTTGCAATTTGTCATCCTTCAATTCCGTCTGAGGCACAAGTTGGTTTGTCGCTTCGAATTCTTTGCGGCTTTGGTGTTGAAGAAATTGCCGATGCTTTTCTTTCAAATAAAGAAACCATTAATAAACGTTTATACCGTGCTAAAGAAAAGCTTAGAGAAGAAAAAATAAAAATTGAAATTCCGAATGAAGCAGAAATTGATAACAGGCTAGCAACGGTGTTAACAACAATTTATTTATTATTCAATGAAGGTTATTATTCAGTCAGCCAAAACAAAACACTTCGCAAAGACCTTTGTTTAGAAGCAATGCGTTTGTGCTACATGCTTGTAGAAAATAAAATTACAAACAAACCTGAAGTAAATGCTTTGCTTTCATTGATGTGCTTTCATTCTTCACGTTTTGATGCGAGAATAGACGACAAAGGCGAGTTTGTTTTATATGATGAACAGGATATTACTTTATGGGATTCCGATTTAATTCGCAAAGGTGTATACTTTCTGAATAGCTCTGCAGCAGGTGATAAACTTTCAAAATATCATCTGGAAGCTGCGATTGCTTTCTGGCATACACATAAAGAAGAAACGAAAGAAAAATGGGAGAACATTTTACAGCTTTACAATCAATTGCTTCAATTGGAATATTCTCCTATTGCAGCATTAAATAGAACCTACGCTCTTTCAAAAGCAAATGGAAAAGAAGAAGCAATTATTGAAACTGAGAAATTAAAGTTAACGAACAATCATTTTTATTTTGTTTTGCTTGGAGAACTTTACACCGATGTAAATAATGATAAGGCTAAAGAGAATTTTCAAAAAGCATTTTCACT
>CAZRMA010000727.1:0-1743 GCA_964600655.1 uncultured Ignavibacteriaceae bacterium | reverse complement strand
GAAGCTTCTTTTCTTAAAGCCTCGTTCAGCATTGCACATGAATTTTTACATGCATGCACACAATTTACATCTTCTGGACTCATTTTTGTCCCCATTAGTTTTTATTACCCTTATATTTTTTCAAATTCGTGAGCTAATTCTTTTCCAATTTCCAAAGCTTTTTCATTAACCGGAATTAAATGATGATGCCTTTCCGGCAATACTTTTCTTAATGCATTCAATATATTTTCAATCTTTACAACAGGGCGCCTTTCAAGATAAGCTCCAAGCAATATCATGTTTGCAACTTGTTTCTTCTGCAGCTTTTGTGCTTCTTCAAATGCAGGAACGCAGAGCACTTCAATATCTTCACGCGTTGGAGGATTAATAATGCTGGACTTTTCATAAATTAATAAACCGTCAGGCTTGATGCATATTTCAAATTTATCTAATGACGGCTGATTCAAAATTATTCCCGAATCAAACCTTGTAATGATGGGAGAACTAATTCTATCTTCCGAAACAATTACGGTGCAGTTTGCAGTTCCGCCTCTCATTTCAGGGCCGTAGGAAGGCATCCAGCTTACATCTTTATTTTCGATCATAGCAGCATAAGCAATTATTTGTCCCATTGACAAAATACCCTGCCCGCCGAATCCTGCAAAAATTATTTCTTGTGTTTTTTCCATTTTAATTTCCTTTTGAAAATCTTATTGTTTTTGAGGAACTTTAATATCACCCAATGGATACATGGGGAACATACTGTCTTCTAAATATTTAATAGTTTCAACCGGAGTCATCTTCCAACCGGAAGGACAATTTGAAACTACTTCTATAAAACAAGTCCCTTTATTTTCTTTTTGATATTCAAATGATTTTATAATTGCTTTCTTTAATTTTCTAACTGCATTTGATGTATGAACTGCTTGTCTTGTTACATAATAAGCACCGGGCAGGTTTGAAATTAATTCAGTTATTTTTAAAGGATAACCGATTGATTTTGACTCTCTTCCGTAAGGTGTAGTGGAGGTTATCTGTCCAAGTAAAGATGTTGGCGCCATTTGTCCGCCGGTCATTCCATAAATTGCATTGTTAATAAATAGCATTAAAATATTTTCACCACGGTTAACTGCATGAATTGTTTCTGCAGTACCTATTGCAGCAAGATCACCATCACCTTGATATGAAAAAACATATTTATCGGGAAGAACTCTTTTTACTCCGGTAGCAACTGCACTGGCACGACCGTGAGCAGCTTCCTGCATATCTATGTTCATATAGTGATAAGCAAAAACCGAGCAACCCACAGGGGCAACGCCGATTGTTTTATCCTGAATTCCAAGTTCTTCAACAACTTCCATTAATACTCTGTGAACAACACTGTGGCCGCAGCCGGGACAGTAATGAAACTTTGTATCGGTTAAAGTTGAAGGCTTGCAGTATACTTGTTCTAATCCTTCTGTTGAAACTACCATTGTCATATCAGCCCCCTACCATTATATTATTATTTTCAATTATTGATTGCAAATGTGCCGCAACATCTTCCGGTGAAGGAATCATTCCGCCCATTCTTCCGAAAAAGCTTACAGGACATTTTCCATTAACAGCAAGCCTCACATCTTCAACCATCTGCCCGGCATTCATTTCAACAACCAGCATTGATTCAACTTGATGTGATAATTCACTTATTCTATCAATGGGGAATGGATATAATGTTATGGGCCTAAGCAAACCAACTTTAACACCTTCTTCTCTTAAAATATC
>CAZRMA010000726.1:0-1759 GCA_964600655.1 uncultured Ignavibacteriaceae bacterium | reverse complement strand
ATATAAATATCGCATGAGAATTCAGTTCCGTATTTCTCTTTCATCTTCTCGCCGACGTAACCATTTTCATAAGCATCTGCCAATGCTTTTTCAGCCATCTTGACCCATTTATGATATTCACCTCGAATATATATGTATGCAGTCTTAGCACCGATTGCGTAACAGGTAATTAAAATTCCTTCAATCATTTGATGAGGATTATATTCAAAAATCTGCCTGTCTTTAAAAGAACCGGGTTCGCTTTCATCGCCATTGACACAAAGATATTTGGGCTTATCAGTTTTCTTCGGCATGAAGCTCCATTTTAAACCAGCCGAGAAAGCTGCTCCACCTCTGCCTCTTAATCCGGATTTTTTAACTTGATCAATAATATCATCGGTTGACATACTCAGCGCTTTTTTAATTGCTGTGTAGCCGCCGTTTTCTTCATAAACATTAATTAAGTGAAGGTCTTTAATATCAGGAAGAACAATCTTTTCCATTAATTTTTATTCTTTAGTGATTCTAAAATGATGTCTACTTTTTCCATTGTAAGATTTTCAAAATAATCTTCATTAACTGCAATCATCGGCGCAGTACCGCATGAACCCATACATTCTACTTCTTCCAACGAGAATTGTTTGTCTTCAGTAACTTCCATATTATTTATACCAAGCTTAGTTTTTACTTTATCAAAAATTTCATAACCGCCTCTAAGCATACATGAAACATTTGTGCATACCTGAATATGATGCTTTCCCATTGGTTTTTGAAAATACATGGTGTAGAAAGTTACTATTCCCAAAACCTCTTCTTTAGTCATTTCAAGAATGTCTGCAACTTCACTCATTACTTCACTGGAAATCCAGCCGTTCTGTTCCTGCGCAAGCCAGAGTAAAGGCATTACGGCAGGTTTCTTAACAGGATATTTTTTTAAGATATCCTCTATCTTTTTTTGGTTTTCTTCTGAATACTTGAAACTCATAACTAACTTGCAGAATTGTTTTTATTTAATATTTAAATCACACTTTGATAAGCCTGCCTACCGGCACGTAGGCTCAGGGTGACATTTTTGAATTTTGACTTATGTTTTTTTTTGACTCTACTTGTCCGCTTCGCCCATAATCGGGTCAATGCTTCCAATAATTGCAACAACATCTGAAACCATTTGCCCTTTTATCATGTGAGGCAATGATTGAAGATTAACAAAACTGGGACTGCGGATTTTACATTTCCATGGGTGGCCCTCACCCTTGCTTACTAAGTAAAATCCAAGTTCTCCTTTCGGATTTTCAACTGCATGATAAATTTCACCAACCGGCGGATTAATTCCAAAATTCACAATCATAAAATCATGAATAAGCTCTTCCATCTTTGAATAAATTTCTGTTTTGTGAGGAAGAACTTTTTTAGGCTGATTTAAAATAACTTCGCCCGGCTGCATTTTACTTAAAACCTGCTTAACAATTTTAATACTTTCTCTTGCTTCATCAACTCTAACAAAATATCTTGCTAAACAATCGCCTTCTGTATAAACAGGGATTTTAAAATCCATATCATTATAAAACAAATAAGGATCGGCTCTTCTTAAATCATGTTCAACACCGCTGGCTCTTAAACTTGGGCCGGTTAATCCCATATCTATTGCATCTTCAGTATTGATTACTCCAACATTTTCAAGACGTTCAACAAAAATTCTATTTTTATTTAGAAGTGCTTCACATTCTGTTAAGTTATCATCAAACTGGTCAACAAACCATTTTAATTCCGACATTGCTTC
>CAZRMA010000725.1:0-1764 GCA_964600655.1 uncultured Ignavibacteriaceae bacterium | reverse complement strand
CCGTCTATAATGAGAATAAATTCTTTTTCTTCAATTTTTTCAATACAATTCAGATATAAATATGGAAATTTCTCATCTACAGAACCTGAAACCTGTTGCCATTTACATTCTATTCTTATTTCAAGATTATATTTTTTCACAATCCGGTTGGTTCCGGCAAAATCCGCAGCCGCAAGGAAATGATTTATATGATATATGCCGAAATGAACTAAATGGTGTGTACTATGCGTGTGGTGCTTATGGAACTATTGTTTCGCAATCAGTTGGAAATATATGTACTCTATTTAATGCTTATACAAATGAAAATATACAACATCTTTGGCAATGAGATAACAACGCTTGTCAACGAAACAAAGCAGCCTGGAGAATATGTCGTTGAATTTAATGCTAGTAATTACCAAGAGGAGTTTATTTCTATCAATTGAAAGCACGGAATTTTATTCTTACTAGAAAGATGGTTTTACTTAAATAATTTTGAGGAAACTTGACATGAAAAATTTATTACAAGTTTTGTTTTTCATCTTACTTATGATAAAAATTTGTTTTGCACAAGGATCATTAATAGATACATCCTTCGTTAGCAATTCACTTAATATAAATAGAAACCTTCAGGTTTACCTGCCTGAAGGATACAATCCGCAAGATTCAACAAGATATCCTGTAGCTTTTTATCTGCACGGTGCGACAGGAGACTACAAAGATGACCCAGAGTTGAAAGGAACATTGGATGATTTGATAAAGAGTAACTCCATATCTCCTCTCATTGTAGTTAAACCTGATGGAAGCATAGGCCCCTGGGGAGGAAGTTTCTACACAAATTCTGAGCTATATGGAAATTTTGAAAATTATATTGTATATGATCTGGTTGAGTTTATAGATTCCACTTACAAAACAATTTGGGAGAGCGACAGGAGGGTGATTTGGGGCGCCTCGATGGGTGGTTATGGTGCAATGAAATTGGCATTGAAGCATCCTGATATTTATTGTGGTGTTGCTTCACATAGTGGTCCGCTAGATTTTAGTCATTTTAATGATTGGGTTCCAAGAATTCTATCTGAAAATGGGGGTATACCTGTTTCTGATTATATCCCAATATGGGATAATCAATTCACTCATATATTTACATATTTATTTTATACAGCAGCTGGTGCGTTTTCACCAAATTTAAATAATTCTCCTTACCAAGTTGATTTTCCTCTTGACAGTATGGGAATCTTTATTGATTCAACTTTAGAAAAATGGTTATCACATAATCCGGTAAGGCTTGCTGCAAAATTACCTTCAAATTCTGATCTTGCAATATATTTTGATTGCGGTACGCAAGATGAATTTCTACTTTATTCATTTAATACAGATTTTGCAGCCGCATTAGATTCTCTTGGGTTAAAGTATGTTTTCCATCCATTCGTTGGAACTCACACTGGACAACTTCCGAGCAGATGGACTCTTGCTTTGAGGTTTATTGATTCCGTAATGAACAAAACAACCGGGGTTTACAACAAGCAAAATAATTCCACAATTACTTTCAATTTATATCAAAACTACCCTAATCCATTTAATCCAACAACAAAAATTAAATACACAATTCCTTCCGTAGAGACGCATCGCAATGCGTCTGTACAATTGAAAGTTTATGATGTACTTGGAAGAGTACTAGCAACTCTTGTTAATGAAACAAAGCAGCCTGGTGAATATGAAGTTGAATTTAATGCGTCATCATTATCAAGCGGTGTTTATTTATATCAATTAAGGTCTGGAGAATTT
>CAZRMA010000724.1:0-1767 GCA_964600655.1 uncultured Ignavibacteriaceae bacterium | reverse complement strand
CTTATTGGGATTTACAATACCCGCCCCTTGTTCCATTATATCATTTGGAAGAGAGGTAGCGGTAGTCATGATTACTGATTTAATTTTTTCTGGTGACCAGTTTTTATGAAGCTGTTTTAATAATGCGCATACGCCTGCAACATAAGGTGCAGCCATTGAGGTACCGCTCATTTTTACAAAAGTATCATTTAAGTAAGTTGAATATACATCTACACCGGGAGCAAGCACATCCGGTTTTATTGAATAAGTTTTTCTTGTTGGGCCCCTTGAACTGAAATCAGCAATATTGTTTTCATAATCCGATGCACCGACTCCAATTGCCGAGCGTGCATTCCCGGGGCTGTTGATAGTGAAAAAATTTCCGTCATTTCCGACTGAAACACAAAAAACTACTCCTAATTTTGAAGCATTATCCACTGCTGTAGATACCGGATCATCCGGATCGCCGGCGCCTCCAAGACTCATATTTACCACATCAACTTTGTCATCAAAATCCCCGTCATTATTAGGGTCTACAGCTCTTTCAATTCCTGCGATAACTTCCGCATCATAAGTTTCTTTTGTTGGGCTGAATATTTTGAAAGCCATTAGCTTTACATGGGGAGCTACTCCTTCTAAACTATCTCCATCAGCTGCTATTATACCTGCGACATGAGTTCCGTGTCCTATATCATCCATCGGATCGTTATCGTCATTAATTATATCATATCCTCCAATTACCTTATATTCTGTGCCGAATCCACCTCCCAATTCAGGATTCATATAATCAATACCTGTATCAATTTCGCCAACTACAATACTATCACCTTTCAAGTTTGAAAAATTTCCATTTTTTATTGAATAATTATATTTTGATAGAACATCATTTCCCAAAGGGTAAACCCTATTATTCTTATAAATATTTTTTACATAGTTCAAAGAATATATTGAAGCTAATAATCCTTTAGGAACTTCAACATTAACTCCTGTAAATAATTTGTAAAATTCCTTTTTTATAATCGGTGCAGATTTTAAAAGTTTCGTATTTTTATTAAGGCTATTTGATAATACTGAAAGATCATTCGAAAATCTATCAAATAAATTTTGATAATCGGATACCAGTCTTTTTTGTAGTTTGTTTTTACTGACTTTGAACATTGGCGGAGTAGTGAATTCAACAATTACGTTTTCAGTCTGTAATAAATCCAAATCATATATTTTAATAGAATCGTCTTTAGTCTGAATGGAATAATAAAAGTGCCCTGGTTTTTGTTCAATAACTTGCTGCATTTTGTTTGTGTAATTTGAATTGATTAAAGTCTGTGCAGAAACATTGATAATACTTATTGATAAAAGGAATAACAAGAATAGCTTTTCCACTACATTCTCCATTATTTATTTAGAATGACTACTTTGAATTGAATGCCAAATGGGATTAGGCAACCTGTTCGTCTAAATGTCGGAGTTGAGCATCCTGTAATATTGCTCATATATTTTTAAAAATTGATACCTACTAATAGTTGATTTGTATTGACAATATTTTTATTGAACTGATATAAATATCTTATATCGAGATTTATTATAGAACTTAATCTGTAATTAGTTCCTATACCAAAACCGAGCAAATACGAATTTGAATTTGAAATTGCAGGTGGTTTGTTTTTATATTCAGCCGGAACCGCATCGTATGTATCATAATATCCAAAACCAGATATGATGTTTGATTCTTCAATATGGAATGAATAGAAGTTGTAACCAACTTCTGATATTATATACGGTGATAGTATA
>CAZRMA010000723.1:0-1778 GCA_964600655.1 uncultured Ignavibacteriaceae bacterium | reverse complement strand
GTTTTGGGTTTAATGCTGATTTCGGCAAAACCAATTACAGCGCAGGATCATGGATTTGGTCTGGGAGTTATTTTTGGTGAACCAACAGGTTTGAGTGCAAAACTTTGGACTTCTAAGATAAATGCTTTTGATTTTGGGCTTGGCTGGTCAGTAGGTGGTGACCGCATCTCTAATAAAGATAGATACGAATATTATGGCAGCCGCATACATTTTCATATGGATTACCTCTGGCACTCGTTTAATGCAATAAGCTCAACTGAAAGATTTCCACTTTATTACGGAATTGGCGGAAGGTATAATAGCGGCGGAAATTATGATGGTTCATTCGGTATAAGAGGTGTATTTGGGATAGCCTGGTTTCCACATTCAACTCCCATAGATATTTTTCTTGAGTTAGTGCCGGTATTACAGCTAACTAAATCCTCTGGATTTGGAATCGATGCCGGGCTGGGGATAAGATATTTTTTTGAATAATAGAA
Source organism: uncultured Ignavibacteriaceae bacterium (assembly GCA_964600655.1). GTDB lineage: Bacteria > Bacteroidota > Ignavibacteria > Ignavibacteriales > Ignavibacteriaceae > CAVSWT01. The sequence goes on along the minus strand of CAZRMA010000723.1, from coordinate 1,299 downwards.
AATAATTGTGAATAATTGGTCCTAAAAATGAATCGAGAAATAAAATGAAAAAAATAAAAAGTTTAGTATTAATTTCAACACTCGCCGTGTCCATTCTGATTTACGGCTGTGGGACAAGTAATGCTGTTAAAGGAGGAGTCATTGGTGGGGTTACGGGTGGCGTTATAGGCGGCGTGATTGGTAATAATTCGGATAATACCGTTCTGGGGACTATAATTGGTGCAGCTGTTGGCGGTACTGCCGGAGCATTAATTGGAAACTATATGGATAAGCAAGCAGATGAGATGAAAGATGACATTGCAGACGCTAAAATAGAGAGAGTTGGTGAAGGCATAAAAATTACTTTTGATTCCGGAATCTTATTTGAAACGAATTCATCGTCATTGGGAAGCCAAGCTAAAACAAATATTTCCAAGCTTTCCGTCATTCTTAACAAATATCCTGACACTAATATCCTTGTAACAGGGCATACTGATTTTGATGGCACTGAACAATACAACCAGGTATTATCCGAAAAAAGAGCAAAGTCAGTATCGGATTATAGCAAATTGCAGGGAGTTTCTTCTTCAAGATTTTCAGTTGTCGGTCTTGGTGAAAGTGAACCAGTTGCATCAAATGAAACAGTGGAAGGAAAGAAACTTAACAGAAGAGTTGAGATTGCAATTTTTGCGAATGAAGATCTTAAAAATGCTGCTGAAGATGGAACACTTAACTAGGTGTTCTTATTGATTGTAGGTTTTGCATTCACTTTTTTAGTAAGAAAATTTTAAGTTATATAAAAATGGATTTATAAATGCGCTGTAATGCAGCGCATTATTAATAATCCAAATTCATAACTATTTATACCACCAAATGATGTAGTCCCCTTTTCATCCCTTTGCCCTATTGATTTATAGCCTAAAATTATCTTAATCTCAATCAACAAAAAAAGAAACAATTCTATGAAAAATTTAATTTTGTTACTCGTTATGTTAATTCCATTTTCATTGTTTGCACAGGAAATAGTTGAAGTCAGCCACGCAGCTGCAAATGCTCAAGCTGATTTTTGGATGAATAAAATTTCATCTAATTCGGAATTGCGGAGCCAAATGATGGATCTGATGATTGAGAAAACAGAGGGCAGCCAGGAAGAAATGCAGAAGCTGGTAAATTCAATGAAAAGTAATCCTGGAATGAATAAGTTAATAATGGTATCACACTCAGGAAAATCCAAGAATAAAAATAACAATTTACAAAAGCCTATGATGATGAAAGACAGCGTAAGGATAAAGAAAATGACGACGGCTAAACCGGTGCTTA
>CAZRMA010000722.1:0-1785 GCA_964600655.1 uncultured Ignavibacteriaceae bacterium | reverse complement strand
ATTCAGACCTGGTAAATAAATCTTTTCATAGACTTGATGATACTGAATTTGAATATCTTGGGAAAAAATACGACATAGTAAAAGAAATCGTAAATTTTGATGAAACAATATTCTATTGTATAAATGATAAAAATGAAGAGATTCTGGAAAAAGCTTTCTCGGCTGTTTTAGAAGATGATTTAAACAATGACCAAAAAAAATCTCAATCATTAACCCATTTAAAAAATAAAGCAAAAGAAAATTTAACATATAAATACCAAATAAATTCACCTCAATTTTTAGTTAATAGAATTACTTTAACAATTAACTCACTATACAGCTTTCATGCTGATATAATTACACCCCCGCCAAAATTATATTTCTCATAATTTAATTCAGACATAAGCCGCAAATTATTGGCTTAACATTTTCAAATAATAATTACGGAATAATTATGAGCAAATATTTTTATGTCATTTTCCTATTAATATTAATTCAGAGTTTAAAAGCACAAACAAACAATAACTCTGTTAATGATAGTGTTAAATATGTACTAAAGCAGGTAACAGTAACTGCAACACGTTCACCTGAACCAGTAATGGAAATTCCTTACGCGGTTACTTTACTCAACAAAAAAGAATTAATTAATGTAAAAGGCTACGGAATTGATGAAGTTTTAAAAACTGTGCCGGGAGTTTTGGCACAATCCAGATTCGGAAATCAAGATGTAAGAATAGTAATAAGAGGATTTGGAGCTAGAGGTGCAGGCGATCGCTCAAATTCAGGGACATCAAGAGGAATAAGAATATTACTTGACGGCTTTCCTGAAACCGAACCGGACGGTAGAACTGCATTTGACCAGATTGATTTGAGCTTTGTGGAAGATATTGAAATAATAAAATCTAATGCTTCAGCGCTTTGGGGGAATGCATCCGGAGGACTAATTAATTTCTCTACAATTCCTTCATCAAATAATTCGTACTTAAATTTTAAAGGCTTTGCCGGCAGCTTCGGACTTAATAAAATAGCAGTAAACTCAAATGCTTCTTTTAATAATGGGAAAATATTTGCCTCTGTATCTAATGCCAATTTTAGTGGATGGCGTAAACATTCATCAAGCTCCAGAACAGTTTTTAATCTTGGATTGACATCAAAACTTTCGGAACAAACAAATCTTGGAGTGTTTGTAGCAGCTGCAAGTGATTTATTCCATATTCCCGGGCCGCTTACATTAGCTCAATTCAACACTGAGCCGCAACAATCAAATTCGGTTTATGAGCAACGCGATGAAAGACGATTTAATAGACTTGGCAGAATGGGGTTAAATGTTAGCCATCAAATTAATTCTGAAAATGAAGTTTCAGGAATGCTGTATGTTAATCCGAAATATCTTCAACGTTCAGAGAGAGGAACATTCAGAGATTTCACACGATATCATTTAGGCGGTAATTTTATTTATCGCAATACACTAAAATTTTCAGACAATATTAAAAATAAAGTAACAATCGGTTTTGATGAAGACTACCAGGACGGAGCAATTTTATTTTATTCACTTTCTACAACTAACGGAAGAGGTAGTCAATTAAAGTCGAATAAAAGAGAAGGGGCAAATAATTCCGGAGTTTTTATTCAAGAAGATGTAATTATTAACGAAAAAATTGATCTCATTGTTGGGGCACGCTATGATAATATTACTTATTACAGTGAAGATTTTCTTGTCCCGGAATTTGATTTGCAGCAAAAGTCATTTGAAACGGTTACTCCTAAATTTGGAGTTAGTTACCGGCTGTCACCTACACATAGCAT
>CAZRMA010000721.1:0-1798 GCA_964600655.1 uncultured Ignavibacteriaceae bacterium | reverse complement strand
GATTGTACATTCTCAAAAAATATGGCAGATAAAAATATTTATTTCACAAAATCAAACCCGCCAAGAGAATTGAAATGGGGCATACGAGTTTATTATTATAATTGTCATAATTTAGGTAAAGACTTTGCATGGTTTGCAAATAATTTAAGTGAAGCTGAAGGAAAACCTGAAGCAAAAGATATAACTATTGAATGGACTTTTAATAATAAATGGAATCCGGTAGAAGAATTAGATTCATTAGATAAAAAATTAAAATCAAACAATAACTAGAAAATAATATATGGCTAAACAGGATATTTTAAAACGAATTTTTAAATTAAAAGCTGTTGCAGTAGTAAGAATGTCTAATGCAGATAAGTTAAAAAAAGTTGTGGATGCTATTTATAAAGGCGGCGTATCAGCAATTGAAATTACAATGACCACTCCAGGAGCTTTACAGTCCATAGAAAGTTTATCAAAATCAATGGGAGATGAAATACTTGTCGGTGTTGGTTCTGTGATAAATAAACAAATGGCTACAGATGCAATAAACGCAGGAGCAAAATTTGTTGTTTCCCCTATCTTCAAAAAAGAAATTATTGATGCAGCTCATCAGAATGATGTTCCGGCAATGCCTGGCTGTTTTACCCCTACTGAAATTCAAACAGCTTATGAAGCGGGCGCAGATGTTATAAAAGTATTTCCGGCAGATGTGGTTGGTATGGCATTTTTTAAGGGGGTGTTAGCTCCACTACCTCATTTAAAATTAATGCCTACAGGAGGTGTGTCACTGACTAATGCAGGTGATTGGATAAAAGTCGGCGCATGTGCGGTAGGAATCGGTTCGGCATTATTAGATAAAAAAGCAATTGAGGAAGAAGATTACAATAAGCTAACACAAAATGCTACAACTTTCGTTAACAGTTTAAATAAATAGTTGTATCAATGAATTAAAAATTTTTATTTACGAAAATCAATTAATTATCAATTATATAAAAGAGGATCCAATGGCTAAAGAAGAAAATCTAACGCAATCAGCTGCCAAAATTGGAAGATATAGATGGACAATTCTTGCATTAGTATTCTATGCTACCTCTATCAACTATTTCGATAGGAGTATTATTGGTGTTTTGGCACCAACTCTCAGCAAGATGTTTGGCTGGTCAAATAATGATTATGCAAATATAATGATTGCATTTAAAGCTGCTTATGCAATAGGTATGCTTACCATGGGAAGTATAATAGATAGGTTGGGGACAAAAAAAGGATATACCTTATCGATTGGTATTTGGAGTATATTTGGTATGCTGCATGCTGCAGTGCGTCCAGCTTTCAGCATAATAGGTTTTTCCATCGCAAGATTTGGACTTGGGTTTGGTGAATCGGGCAACTTCCCGGCTGGAATTAAAACAGTTGGAGAATGGTTTCCAAAAAAGGAAAGAGCATTGGCGACTGGAATTTTTAATGCTGCTACTTCCGTAGGAGCTATTTCTGCTCCATTTATTGTTGCTGCAATAGTTTCAGAAAATGGAGATAATTGGCAAATACCTTTTCTTATTACAGGCGCTTTAAGTTCACTCTGGGTTCTTCTATGGCTGCGTTTTTACAAAAGTCCCAAAGAACATCCGAAATTATCAAAAGCAGAATTAGATTATATTCAAAGTGATTCCGTCTCGGAGAACACTGAAAAACTACCTTGGAGAAGTGTACTTCCGAAACGGCAAACCTGGGCATTTGGATTAGCCAAAGTAACTGATGCTGTTTGGTGGTTTTATTTATTTTGGGGTGCAAAATTTTTATTTGCAAAATTTGGTGTAGA
>CAZRMA010000720.1:0-1799 GCA_964600655.1 uncultured Ignavibacteriaceae bacterium | reverse complement strand
AAATATTAAGGCTTTTCAATAATGTGGCTTCACCGTCTTTTTCACCAGCAGCCATCTTACAACATCCTATATTGTTAAGAGCATGAGCTTCAATTTCTGGGTCACTTAATTCCCTGGCAAGTTCAAGAGCTTTTAATCCCCAGCTTAATGTATTATCATGATCTTCTCTTATTGAATATGTTTGAGATTTATTACTGTAGGCCATTGCAAGTTGGCTGCCCGGCGGTAGTGTCTCCAAAATTTCTATCGCTTTATCAAGCGCCTCTTCTCCCTTTTCATCTTGGCAGTCATACCATAAAATTCTGGATAACCTTCTATATATCTCACCTTCTCTTTTAGGATCGGGATACTTTTTTAGGATTCTAATTACTGCTTTAGCAGAAATAATTGCTTCCTCTATTTGTCCTGTTAAAAAACATTCTGAAGACCTCCCTTCATACGCGTCCAGAAGCTTTAAGGCAGGGACTTCATCAGCAAATCTTAAAACATATTTATAATGATCGGCAGCCAAACGGTGGGCCCCTAGCAGTGAAGCCTGTTTTGCTGCTTCTGGTGCATAATTAATCAAAACTTCTTTATTATTGGCTTTATCTGCATGGTGTATAATCCTTGCAAAATAGTTTTCTGTTTTTTCCTGTTTTAAAAGAACTCGAAGAACTTTTTCGTTGAGAAATTGCCTCTTCGATTCGCTTAATGACTCCTCAACTGCCATTCTGCTCAACTCGTGTTTGAAAGAAATCGAACTGTCTTCCAAGTGAAGTATGCCTGAGTTAATACTTTCTTCCAATGGTTTATAATAGTCCAAAATAATTTCATTAATAAGCCATTTTTCTGCTTGTGTTGGTATTATTGAAACAAGTTCAACAAGGTTAATTGCATTTTCGGACAGACGAGAAATTCTTGTAAGCACCGAATCTTTTATTGTTGATGGGACACTTTCATCGCGATGGACAAGTAGTTCACTAAGCAAAAACGGATTCCCGCCAGTTATTTTAAATAGTTCTTTAATTCCTGATGATTCTGCAATTTTATTAACTGTTTCTTCTGACAATAGAGGAAGTTTTATCTTCAATAAATCCTTTGCGGGAATATCTCCCAGTACAAGCTTTAAAGGGTGTACTGAATTAATTTCATCATCGCGGTATGTAATTATCAAAAGTGAATTAGTTTTGCCAATCCTTCTTCCTAAATATTTTATTAGGTCAAGCGTTGATTCATCAGCCCAATGAATATCTTCCATTATAACAATATTATACTGCTTTGCACGCTGTAGGTTTTCTATAAACTTCTGGAAAATTACCGGGCGCGATGCATGATTGTTTAATAGATTAAGTAAACCATTTTCCAATTGTGAAGCTATATCGTAAAGGGGACCTAAGGGGCGCGGAGTAAACAGTGCATCACATGCTCCCCACAAAACATTTGCTTTACTATTAAGTTGTTGAATAAATTTTTCAACTAATGAAGTTTTGCCGATCCCAGCTTCTCCTGAAATTAAAACAACAAAACCTTTTTCTCTTGATAAACTTGAGAACATGTTTTCCAGGTCTTGTAAATATTTTTCGCGTTCTAACAATTCCATATTGTTTCTCTTGCGTTAATTAGATTTATTATTTTTTTTATTTAACAAGAAAAAATATATTTTACATTTTGAATTTGAGATAAGAAGAGCATTTAGTGTTTATAATTTATGATTAATATAATTGAAATTATCTAAAAAGAAAATTCAATAAACATTTTGAAGTTAGAATTTAATTTTAATCAATCAGCAGTCATTCCATACAGGAAAAAAGAAAATA
>CAZRMA010000719.1:0-1799 GCA_964600655.1 uncultured Ignavibacteriaceae bacterium | reverse complement strand
GCCGGAAAAAAATAAAATAATGTATAAGCTGGATGGATTTAATGATCACTGGATTCCATCAGACAGAAATTTTGTTTCGTTCACAAATTTAAATCCGGGCGAATATACTTTTAGATTAAAAGGATCAAATGGAGATGGAATTTGGAATGATAAAGAAAGGGCAATTAAAATTATTATATCTCCGCCATGGTGGAAAACTAATACTGCTTATGTTGGTTATTTTTTCTTGTTTGCAGGGGTGATATTTGGAATTGATAGAGTTCAAAGACGGAGAATTGTAAATAAAGAACGAAATGCCGCAGCAATTAATGAAGCTAATCTCCGTGCGCAAATTGCTGAAACCGAAAATGAACGTAAGACTAAAGAGTTAGAAGAAGCAAGGCAGCTTCAGCTTTCAATGCTTCCCAAACAACTTCCTCAACTCCCCTACCTTGATATTGCTGTTTATATGAAAACTGCAACTGAAGTCGGCGGTGACTATTATGATTTTAATGTTGCTTTAGACGGAACATTAACTATTGTTCTCGGAGACGCTACCGGGCATGGCATGAAAGCAGGTACTATGGTTACTTCTGCTAAAACATTATTTAACAGCTATGCTTCAAACCCCGATATACTTTTTACTTTCCGGGAAATGACCAGGTGCATTAAGCAAATGCAGTTTCAATCACTTGCAATGAGTATGACCATGTTGAAAATTAAAAACAATAAGTTGTTAATGTCTGCAGCGGGTATGCCGCCGGTATATATTTATAGAAATAAGCATAGAATTATGGAAGAACATTTAATGGAAGGTATGCCGCTGGGCAGCATGGACAATTTCCCTTATAAATTAAAGGAAATTGATTTGTCATCCGGCGACACAATTTTGTTAATGAGTGACGGCTTTCCTGAATTGCAAAATGATCAAAATGAAATCTTCGGATATAAACGTGCAAGAAATTCATTTGAAGAAGTAGCAGAAAAAGAACCGGAAGAAATTATCACTTATTTAAAAGAAGAAGGCTCTCGCTGGGTTAATGATAAGGACCCGGATGATGATGTAACCTTTGTAGTGATAAAAGTTAAGTAAAAATTGGAATCTGTCACTTCTCAAAAAAAGAAAATTATGAAAAAATTTATTATTGCTATTAAAGTTGTTGGATTATCTATTTTTATTCTAAACAGTGCACTTGCTCAGCAAAGATATAAATCTGAAGCAAATGCCGATGTTATTACTTATACTGTAAAAGAAGGTTTACCGGTAAGCAAAATTGCCAGTGTTTCGCAAACTGCTGACGGATATGTCTGGATATCCGGGTTAGAAGGAACGGTTCGCTTTAACGGATATGAATTTCAAGAACCCGCCAAAGAATTAGGGCTTCCTGATATGCAGTATAACTATTATGATTCAGTTTCAAATACAATGTATTTTGCCTCACCCGATAAATTCATAATTCTTAAAGACAATAATTTTCAATTATATACAAAAAAAGACGGTTACCAAACTTCCGGATTACCGGGGAGAAACGTTTCTTTTATTAAGAAAGACAGTAAAAATAGGATCTGGATTGGAACATCAACAATTTATGTTGATGCTGATCATAACGGCAGTCTTACAGTCTTTGAAAATGGAAAATTTACTCTGTTTGACTCTGCAAAATTTCCGTTACATAATGCTACCAATATGTTTGAGACACCTTATGGGGATTTGATCTTTTTTTCTGAAGGTAAAAATACAAATACAGATGATGAAGCTTACATCGCTCTTTATAAGGATGATCAATTTCAAAAAATCGATAAATCAAAAGGAGTAAATT
>CAZRMA010000718.1:0-1809 GCA_964600655.1 uncultured Ignavibacteriaceae bacterium | reverse complement strand
GTCCGAATGATTACGATCGAAGTCATGCAGATGGAGCCAATATGCTTGCAGAAGTTTTGCAGCCTTTCGGTGGAGTTGTTATGTGGAGGGCCTTTGTTTACAGTAACAAAAATCCGGAAGATAGAGCGAAGCAAGCCTATGATGAGTTTAAACCTCTTGATGGTAAATTTAATTCAAATGTTTTTATACAGCCCAAAAACGGCCCTATAGATTTTCAGCCTCGTGAACCTTTTCATCCTTTATTTGGGGCCATGCCTAAAACTCCATTGATGATGGAATTTCAATTAACACAGGAATATTTAGGGCAAGCTACTACATTAGCATATCTTGCCCCCATGTATAAAGAATGCCTTGAGTCGGATACATATGCAAAAGGAAAGGGATCGACTGTTGCAAAAGTAATTGACGGTACTTTGGAAAATCATACTTTAACTGGAATTGCTGGCGTCGCAAATATAGGAACTGATAGAAATTGGACCGGGCATCTTTTCGGCCAGTCTAATTGGTATGCTTTCGGCAGATTGGCCTGGGATCATACGCTTACTTCAAAAGAGATTGCTGATGAATGGATAAGAATGACATTTACAAATGACAAAGAATTTGTTGATAAGGTTTTAGACATGATGCTTTCATCTCGGGAAACAATAGTTAATTATATGACTCCTTTGGGGCTTCATCATCAGATGGGGTGGGATCATCATTACGGTCCGGGCCCATGGATAAAGGATAAACCTCGTGCAGATTGGACATCAGTTTATTACAGTAAAGTCGCTACTGATGGAATAGGTTTCGATCGTACAAAAACCGGGAGTGATGCTGTTGATCAATATTACCCTGAAGTTGCAAGAATGTTTTCTTCGCTAAAATCTTGTCCGGATAAATTTCTACTTTGGTTTCATCATGTAAGCTGGAATTACAAATTAAAATCAGGCAACACATTATGGGATGAATTGTGTTATCATTATTATGATGGTGCTAAAGCAGTTGGAGATATGATTAAAACCTGGCAATCTTTAAAAGGATTAATTGATGAGGAAAGATTTAACCAGGTTAGAATGCTTTTAAACATTCAGCAGAAAGAAGCGATATGGTGGAGAAATGCCTGTGTGCTTTTTTACCAAACATTTTCAAAACAAGCAATTCCGGCTGGTTTAGAAAAACCGGATAAAACTTTAGAATATTATGAAAGTTTAAGATTCCCTTATGCGCCTGGTATTCGTGCTAAATGGGAGAATTAATTTTTAATCATTTTCAATTAAAATAAAAAATATATGGACAAAACTAAAAAGAAATTAAGAAGTCAGGAATGGTTTGGCGGATTGGACAAAATGGGTTTTGTTCATCGTTCGTGGCTGCGAAATCAAGGGTACCCGGATGATCATTTCCGGGGCCGACCTGTAATTGGTATTTGCAACACCTGGTCTGAATTAACTCCTTGTAACGGACATTTAAGAGAGTTTGCAGAGTTTGTAAAAAAAGGTGTTTTAGAAGCCGGAGGTTTCCCCCTTGAATTTCCTGTTATGTCTTTAGGTGAAACAATTATGCGTCCAACAACTATGCTTTTCAGAAATTTGGTAAGCATGGATGTTGAAGAATCAATTCGCGCAAATCCAATTGATGGCGTTGTACTTTTAACAGGATGTGATAAAACAACACCATCGACTTTAATGGGAGCGTGCAGTGTTGATTTACCTACAATAGTTGTTCCGGGCGGACCAATGTTAAATGGAAGATTTAGAGGCGGAACAATTGGTTCGGGTTCTTTTAACTGGACAATAAAAGAAAAACAAAAATCAAATACTTTTTCAG
>CAZRMA010000717.1:0-1811 GCA_964600655.1 uncultured Ignavibacteriaceae bacterium | reverse complement strand
CATCATTATAAAACAGAACTGCTTCCAAAACAATTAGCTGCAGATGGCAGTTTCCCAAAAGAGTTGGCAAGAACCAAACCTTATGGCTATTCGTTATTTAATCTTGACGCTATGACAATGGTTGCTGAAATTTTATCTACACCAAAAGAAAATCTTTGGAAATATAAAACTCCGGACGGTGTAACTCTTAAAACAGCATTAGAATTTATGTGTCCATACATAAAAGATAAATCAACCTGGCCGTACAAGAAGGATGTAATGTACTTTGATGATTGGCCGGTAAGGCAGCCATCATTGCTGTTCGGAGGAATTGCATATAAAGACGTGAAGTATATTAATCTTTGGGAATCATTAAATCCGGCTCCAACCAAAGATGAAATTTTAAGAAACTTTTTTATTCGTCAGCCGATATTATGGCTTAACTAAAAAATAATTTAGAATATGATTTTACATATTATTGTGAGAAACTAATGGCTTACTTTAAATCAATTGTTATAATATTATTCTCAATGGCTGGTATTTTTGCTCAAGCCAATAACTCAAAAAATATTATTGAAGATAATAATGGAAGGCAATTATATAATATAGATGAAAATTGGTCCTACCTGGAGGATAATACTAAAGATATAAATGAGATTCATAGTTTAAACAAAGCATGGACGAAAGTTAATTTGCCGCATACCTGGAACCGGTTTGATAATGTTGATGCTGAACCTGGTTACAGAAGAGATGCAAGTTGGTATCAGAAAAATATATTCATTCCCAAATTTAGTTATGGGCAAAAGGTCATTCTTTATTTTGAAGGCTCAAATATTACTACCGAAGTTTACGTGAATGAAAAATTAGCCGGAAAGCATGTTGGCGGTTATGTCGGTTTTGAAATTAACATTACTCCTTTTGTTAATGAAGGGAAAGAAAACGTTATAAATGTTAGGGTTGATAATTCATATAACCCGGATATAATTCCTTCACAAAGATCCGACTTCTGCATTGATGGTGGTATTGTTAGAAACGTATGGTTAAAAGTTGTTCCGCATAATTATATTAAAAATTTTCATGTGGATATTTCTGATGTAAATGAATCATCAGCAGAAACAGAAGTTGAGGCGTATATAAATTGTAATAATGAAACAAATACAATTCTTAAAGCAATCTTGATAAGTCCTGAAGGGAAATTAGTTAGTGAGGCAAAAACAGAAATTAAATTGATTAAAGGAAATAATTTAGTTTCATTAAAATTCGATAAGCTTATTAAACCTGAATTCTGGTCACCGGATAATCCAAATCTTTATTCAGTAAAATTATTTCTTGAAGAAAGTTATAAAATATTTGATTCAACTAGTAATAAAATTGGTTATAGGTGGTACGAATTTAAAGATCATGGAGCATTTTATTTAAATGGAAAAAGACTGCTAATAAGAGGAACACACCGGCATGAAGATTATGCTGGTTATGGAGAAGCAATGCCGGATAGCCTACAATGGAAAGATATGAAAATGATTAAAGACATTGGAGCGAATTTTGTCAGGCTTGCTCATTATCCCCAAAGTCCGCTTGTTTACAAAGCATGTGATGAATTAGGATTACTAGTTTGGGATGAACTTCCCTGGTGTCGTGGAGGAATGGGGAAAGAAGAATGGAAAGAAAATACCAAAAGATTACTGAAAGAACAGATCAATCAAAATTTTAATCATCCCAGCATTATAATTTGGTCTCTCGGGAATGAACTTGATTGGCTTCCCGATTTTCCAAATGGAAATAATTCTGATTCATTATACGAGTTTCTAAATGTATTAAATAATATCGCTCAT
>CAZRMA010000716.1:0-1813 GCA_964600655.1 uncultured Ignavibacteriaceae bacterium | reverse complement strand
GATTTTATCAATGGTTGGATAACACGTGTCTCCGTCAATTTTATCTGCAAAGGGATTGACTGGAAAAACCTCGTATCCATTATCTTTTAGTTTTTTATAGACGGCGTTTGCCGCAGTGTCCCCCTTACGTGATACGCCTGCAACTGCAATTCTTTTATGTGAAAGGAATTCTTTCGCGGCTTTTTTTAGGGTTGACATTTTTACCCCCAAAGTTCTTATAGATGCTTTAAATTTAATAAGTTGGTGACAACTATGTCAAGACAATTTTGCTGATATAGTTCTTATTAAACTTCAATTATTCGTACTTCTTTATCTTATTTAGATCTTATATATAAACCCTGTTTAGTCCAAAAGTTCATACCTGTAGAAATTAACATTTGTAAATTATTGTATTTGATATAAATTGAAATTAGGTGATTTGGTTTGAAACAAGTTTACCGGGAATACAGTTAAAATAAGGTGTGATTTTTCTATTCTTGCTTCCACCACAGTGTTTATTTAATTTTAGTTGAACAATTGATGAGGAATTTGTGAATACGCTTAAAACTGTATTTTTAATGACTGCTATAATGATGCTTTTCCTTCTTGTTGGAGGGCTTCTGGCAGGCAAATCAGGATTGATAATAGCCTTTATTTTTGCACTTGCAATGAATTTTGGCTCCTACTGGTTTTCGGATAAAATTGTTCTGAAAATGTATCGTGCAAAAGAAGTTACGCAAGAATCAGCACCTAAATTTTATGAGCTTGTTTTACACTTGACTGAAAATGCAGATCTGCCGATGCCAAAAGTATATATAATAGATGACCAGACACCGAACGCATTTGCAACAGGGAGAGATCCTGAACACGCTGCAGTTTGCGCTACGACGGGAATTTTAGAGGGACTGAATAACGACGAACTTGCAGGTGTCCTTTCACATGAGCTTGCGCATGTAAAGCACAGAGATATTCTTACAGGAACTATTGCAGCAACGCTGGTAGGTACTATTACCTTCATTGCACAAATGGCAGGCTGGGCTATGATGTTTACCGGGCGCGCAGGTAGCAGAGACGACGACGGGCTGGCAGGATTATTTTTAATTATTCTTTCACCAATCGCTGCAACGCTATTGCAGCTTGCAATTTCACGATCAAGGGAATTTGCCGCAGATGAAGGTGGAGCAAAAATATCAGGTCAGCCGCTTGCTCTTGCATCGGCTTTGCAAAAAATATCAGGCGCTAATCAGATAAAGCCGGTTAATAATGTCGGACCTGCAACCGCTCACATGTTTATTGTAAATCCTTTGCGTGGCGGCGGAGTAATGAAATTATTTTCTACTCATCCACCTGTTGAAGAAAGGATAAAGAGACTACGGGAAATTGCACAAAGTATGTAAGATAAATAAATTGCTAACCTGATTATTAGCAACTATTAAGAATCAAGACTTTTAAAATTAGTTTGTAGGATTTTTTTGTTCAATATTAAAAATTATATAAAGACAAACATTCTTCTGAATTTATTTCTTATAGTTTTCTCTTTCCAAATTTCTTTTGTATTTGCCCAAGCAAAAACAAACCTCCAGGTTTTTTATGGTTTGGTTGATTCGTCAGTAGCCGGAATTAATCAGAAAGTTTCAACCCAATACATAAAATTGAACTATTCTACGGGTAATGATTTCTCAGTGTTTAAAAACCAGGTCATTTCAGATTTTGTGAAACTTGGTAGAACTGTATTAGCAGATTCAAATAAAAATAATACTGATGTTACTAGTATCAACTATATAATAGATAACGCGAAAGTAAAATATGGTGATATGGAAAGAGATGGTTTCTT
>CAZRMA010000715.1:0-1816 GCA_964600655.1 uncultured Ignavibacteriaceae bacterium | reverse complement strand
TGAAGAGAGGTTCAACCGGGAACAGAACGAGCAGAATGTACAGTGTAAATACACAAGCATTTAAAGCCCGGACCGGCAGCCAGCCTGTATCGAAAAGTTCCGGCTCTATAACTATTGATTTCGGCCGTATTTATTCATCAAAATATTTAACATGGAGTTTGATTGGTATATTATTTATAACAGTTTTATACTTTGCATTGTTCAACAAACAGGTCAATAATACTCCAATTATATCAGCTACTTCAATAGTTGCAAATAACAACATTAATATCCTGGGAGAAAATTCACGGATATCTCACAATGGGAAATTCGTAGTATTTGCCGGTACCGATTCTACCGGGAACCTGGCAATGGTGTTGCGCCCATTAAGTTCAACCGATACAAGGTTGCTAAAAACATTAAACCCCGGCGGTGTTAGTGGAGGACTTTTCCCCTTCTGGTCACAAGACGATAAATATATATTCTATTTCTATAATGGAAAACTGAAAAAGCTAGATGTAATCACCGGTACAGAAATGGATGTCTGTGACGTTTTATTAGGACGAGGCGGGACAGTAAATACTGAGGGAGATGTAATATTTGCTCCAAATTCAACTGGTGGTCTTTACCTGGTTTCTGAAAATGGCGGCACTCCAAGGGAAATAATTAAATCAGATTCTGCTAATTCCGAAGAGAGCCTACGCTTCCCGTATTTTCTGCCCGATGGGATTCATTTTCTATATACAATACAGGCGAAATTCTCAGGCGCTTCTTCAATGGACCAAATTATGGTAGGATCATTAGAATCTGATTCCAAAGATACTGTAATGCAGGCTTCATCTAATTCGGCTTATTCTGACGGCTATTTATTTTTTGTAAAGCAGTCAACTTTAATGTGCCAGGCATTTGATCCGGATAACTATAAACTAAGCGGCGACATTTTTACAATATCAGGCAACATTGATTTTAAAAACGCATATATTCTGGCATCCTTCTCCGTATCCGATGCTGGCAATCTCATTTACCAGACATTAAGCGAAAATAGCATAAAACTCTCTTTGGTAAATGAAAATGGATATAAAAAAGAAGACGTTTTTACAAAAGATGTTCGAAATACTGCGCGTTTTTCACCGGACGGTAATAAGATTTTATACGATGGGTTTGACGCAGATTACAAAAATTTTGATATCTGGGCATATGATATTAAAAGAGGAATAACCACCAGGTTTACTTTTACATCAGATATAGATCAATGGCCAGTCTGGTCAAATGATGGGAAAAATATTGCGTACGTATCAAACAGAGGTAAGAACTGGAACATCTATATTAAAAAAACGGATGGGACAGGGAATGATAGTCTTGTATACCAAACCCTTCAATTTGCAGCTCCGATTGACTGGTCCGGTGACGGCAGGTATATTGCATTTGTAGAAATAAATCCGGAGACACAATCAGATATAGGAATAATAGATTTGAGTAATAATGAAGTCCGTTATTTCTTAAAAAGTAATTTTAACGAAATCGCTCCATTATTTTCAAATAACGGTAAATGGATAATGTATGCAAGTAATGAATCAGGAAAATTTCAAACTTATGTTCAATCTTTAACCGGCAATGGCGGCAGATGGCAGATTTCTAATAATGGCGGATACCCCTTAAGCTGGCTCAGTAATGATAAAGCAATAATTTACATATGGCAGAATGAAGTCTTTAAAGTAAATGTTGATGCTTCGGGAAATAATTTTGTTTTGGGCAAACCGGAATTATTATTCAATACTACCGATAGAAATATTTTAAACGTTTATGATGTAACTAAAGACGGGAAAACTTTTCTTGT
>CAZRMA010000714.1:0-1821 GCA_964600655.1 uncultured Ignavibacteriaceae bacterium | reverse complement strand
CAAAAACTATTTCATTTACAGATGACGATAAAACAATTTTTGAAACAGCGAAAAGTTTATTCTTAAAATCTTATACAATAAGGGTGTCGATAAGATTAATTGGTGTTAAATTAACAAACTTCATAATTGCATTTCATCAAGGCAATTTGTTCGATATGCAAGAAGCAAAACGATTACAAATGATTGAAGCGATTAATTCAATTCGCGAGAGATATGGGTATTCGGCAATAACTATTGGAATGAATGAGTGAATATTTTGATGACTAAAAAAAGACCGATAAATCAAAATTAATTTATTGAGTTTTTTAATCCCGCTACATACTTTTCAACTATTTCAAGCCTATTTACGGCACGTTTTAAAGCAGTCTGAGCACGTTCAATATCAGTCGAAGATTCTTTAACTGCAAGTCTTTCTTCAGCTCTCTGTTTGGCTTTTTGAGCCCTTTCAACATCAATTTCGTGAGCAAGTTCGATTGCATCAGCAAGTACCATGATTTGATTATCAAGTACTTCAACGGTACCTCCGCAAGTAGCATAATAATCAACCGAATTATCAAGTCTTTCAACTTTAAATAATCCTATTTCGAAAGTGCTAATTAATGGTGCATGGCCTTTAAGAACCTGGAAACTGCCTACTGTTCCCGGGATTGTAACTGATTTTACTTCACCGGTATATGAAATTTTAGCCGGTGTAATAATTTGTAAATTTAAATTTATGCTCATATTTATTTCATCGCTTTAGCTTTTTCAACAGCCTCTTCAATTGTGCCTACATACATGAAAGCACCTTCAGGCAATTCATCATGTTTACCATCGATAATTTCTTTAAACCCTCTGATTGTGTCTTCAAGCTTAACGTACTTTCCTTTGTAGCCAGTAAATTGTTCCGCAACGTGAAATGGCTGACTGAAGAATCTCTGTATTCTTCTTGCTCTTCTTACAACGATCTTATCTTCATCGGAAAGCTCATCCATACCGAGAATACTTATAATATCTTGAAGATCTTTATACTGCTGGAGAATTTCTTTTACATTTTTCGCAACATCGTAATGTTCATTTCCAAGAATTCCCGGCTGGAGAATTCTGGAAGTTGAATCCAAAGGATCTACTGCAGGATAAATTCCAAGCTCGGAAATTTGACGGCTTAATGTGGTTGTTGCATCAAGGTGAGAAAATACTGCTGCCGGAGCAGGATCAGTTAAATCATCAGCAGGAACATATATTGCTTGTACTGAGGTAATAGATCCTTTATCTGTTGAAGTAATTCTTTCTTGAAGCGCACCCATTTCTGTAGCCAGATTAGGCTGGTATCCAACTGCAGAGGGCATACGGCCAAGAAGCGCACTTACCTCAGAACCAGCTTGTGTAAATCTGAAAATGTTATCTATAAATAAAAGAACATCTCTTCCTTCTTCATCTCTAAAATATTCAGCAATGGTTAGTCCCGTCAAGCCTACTCTTAGTCTTGCTCCTGGGGGTTCATTCATCTGGCCAAAAACAAGTGAAGTTTTTTCAAGAACACCCGACTCTTTCATTTCGACCCATAAATCATTTCCTTCTCTCGTTCTTTCTCCAACTCCGGCAAAAACAGAATATCCGCCGTGTTCCTGTGCTATGTTATGAATAAGCTCTTGAATAATAACTGTTTTGCCTACACCAGCACCGCCAAATAATCCTGTCTTTCCGCCTTTTGAATAAGGCTCAATAAGATCAATTACTTTAATACCGGTTTCAAACATTTCACTTTGAGTTGAAAGGTTGGCAAATTTAGGAGCTGGCCTATGAATAGGATATCTTTTTTCAGATTTAATTTCGCCTAAT
>CAZRMA010000713.1:0-1823 GCA_964600655.1 uncultured Ignavibacteriaceae bacterium | reverse complement strand
GACAATATTTTTTTCCCTGCTAATTCCGTTGTCACAAGCATTAATTCCATTGAACAGATTCCTTTAGAATTTAAACTCTATCAAAATTATCCCAATCCATTTAATCCAACAACAAAAATTAAATATTCTATCCCTTCTGTTTCACAAAGTCCCCTCCCTGGAGGGGCAAGGGGTGGGTGGATGAATGTTCAACTTAAAATCTATGATATATTGGGTAGAGAAGTTGCAACTCTTGTAAACAAACAACAGTCGCCTGGAAATTATGACGTTGAATTTAATGCTTCAAATCTTTCAAGCGGCGTTTATTTTTATAAATTAACTGCTGGTGAATTAGTTGAGACAAGAAAAATGCTGCTCTTAAAGTAAAAATATTGTTTTGTATTCAATTATGAATTAAGTAAAATATTTAACAAAGAATTATCTTTTAATATTCGCATTTATAAATAAAAAACAATAAATTCTTTTTAAGATCTACCTGTCCTCTTAATACCTATTCTGAATTTAAATATTTTCTTTTACACCGTTCATTTTAAAAAGAAAAGGAAATAATATGAATTATTTAAGAGCAATAATTCTTGGTTTCATTCTCTTAGGCAACACCCTTTATTCACAAAGCCCTCCTTCTGATTTTAAGCTTGTTTGTACTGCAGGAGGTCTGATTCCATGGTCTTCATCTGAAACAATTACTCTTCTTGCGAATGGACAGACTGAATTTGTAAAAATAAAAGGTGATCAACTTGATGGTTTGATTGACACTGCATTCACAATTTCATCTCAGAATGTACAGCAAATTTGGCAGGCAATTCAAAATAATAATTTCTTTTCTTTAGATGATGAATTCAAAGATGATTCAATTAGTGATGGCTCTAAAGTGTTGTTTACAATTACTGCTAATGGAAACACAAAACAAGTAGTTGTAAAGAATATGTCACAGCAAGAAATTGAAAAAATTATTGGTTCTATAAATTCAAATGTCCCGGCAGATTTTAATTTACATTATAACGCGCCAGAAAAAGTTAATGTTGTTCCAACGGATCCTTGCGGTGGATCCTCGGCTATTTCTTCAGCGCTACTAAAAGAAAATATAAATGAAGAATATTTTGATAAATTAAAGCCGAATTACAAACATATTGCTAAAGCTTCAAATGATATACAAATCCCACATGGAGGATTTGAGATAGGTTATGAAATGTCAATATTTGATGCCGTTGCTGCAGGCAGAGCTTTATTAAAAAGCAAAGGCGAATTTTTTGGAGACGGCGTTTCCATTACCGGAAACAACACTAACTTCTCCCCCCCTAGTAATACTATAAAATTTAAACTTAACCTGGAATTTTATGGTCCCTGCGATAATGCGGCAAATGAATCTAATATTATAAACGACATATATAATAAATGGAATGGACAGACAACTAGTGATGGAAAAATAATAGAGATGGAAATAGTTTCGCTCTCCCATCCGGGAGACACTTTGCCAACTGGAACACCAGGGTTCGATAATATCAAGCTTGAATGCGGAGATGGACGCAGTACTGTGCCCAGCCTCGGCACGCCGAATACCAATAGCGTATCGAATGGGATTTGGTATCCCGAAGATGAAGGAAATGATGTAGGCCTTTATGCCCACGAGGCCGGTCATTTGATGGGGCTTGAAGACCAATATGATGACTGGAAAAAGTTATCGCCAAATAAATGGCAAAATTCCAACGGTGGTGAACCTATATCTGACGATGAAATGAAAAATTTACTCGAATCTAGAGCACCAGACCTAAGTCCCGAAAGAATAAAATATGATCTTAAACAAACATCTCTTAGCATACCCA
>CAZRMA010000712.1:0-1823 GCA_964600655.1 uncultured Ignavibacteriaceae bacterium | reverse complement strand
AGACAAAGCATTTACAATTAAATTATTTTTCTTCGCGGCTTCTGCAACTTTTTTATCCTTCAAATTCTTTGGCAGCCAGCCGATAATTTGCATTCCAGCCGGCGAGGGATTTATTTTAAGAATTCCGTTTAGTTCTTTTTCTATTTCGTTGATTAAAAATTCCTGCCTGGACTTATAAAGCATTCTCATCTTTCTAATATGCCTGGTAAAATACCCTTGCTTTAAAAATTCCGTTACAATCATTTGTTCAAATACAGGACATTGCCTATCCATCATGGATTTTGCAGAAGCGAAAATATTAACCATTTGCGGATCTGGTAAAACCAAATAACCAAGACGCAGTGCTGGGAAAAGCACTTTGCTGAATGTTCCTATATAAAGCACACAATTATTTTTATCCATCCCTTGTAAAGAAGGAAGCGGGTCTCCGTAATACCTAAACTCGCTGTCATAATCATCTTCAATAATCCAGCAATTATTTTTGCTTGCATACTGTAATAGTTCAATTCTTCTTGCTGCACTTGTTGTAATTCCGAGAGGAAATTGATGTGAAGGTGTAGTATAAATTAATTTTGGAGCCGGATATTTTTTTGATGAATAATTTAAATCCAATCCTTCATCATCTAACGGACATGGAAAAATTTTGGAATCAGCAAAAAGCATTGAAGCCCTTGCTCCAAAATAGCCAGGGTCTTCAAGCCAGACATTTGTTCCAGACTCCAATAAAACCCTGCCGATTAAATCTAATCCTTGCTGTGAGCCATTTACAATTATAATCTGTTCCGCTGTGCAATTAACTGCGCGGTATGTCCGCAGGTATGAAGCAATTTCTTCTCTAAGTGGTTTGTATCCGGCAGCATCGCCATAGCCTAAGTGTATGTTTGAAAAAGTTTGGACAATTTGGTTATTAAGTTTTAACCATGTCTTAATAGGGAAATCGTTTAATGATGGTACACCGTTTTGAAAAGGAACAATTGCCTCGCTTGAAGTATTTCTATGATATATTTCAGGTGCGGACAATTGATTATTCAACTTTGTTGGAAAATTAAAATTTGATTTCTTCCCATTTCCTTTTTCATTCAAATTTAAAAAGTTATCCGGGATTTCATTCACAAAAGTTCCGGAACCTGTTTTGCCTTTAATGTAACCTTCAATTAAAAGCTGATCAAAGGCGAGTGCAACAGTATTGCGCGATACATTCAATTCAGCGGCAAGCGTCCGTGTACCTGGTAATTTTTGTCCCGGTGAAAACTTTCCATCAAGAATTGACTGTCTGAAAGTATTATACAATTGCTTGTATAAAGGCACTTCCGAATCAAAATTAATCTTTAATGAAACTAACGGTATTTCTTCTATTTCTTTAGGCATAAAATTTTTATTGAAGTGGCACCACAATATTATCAAATATTGGCTCTTTTGGAAAGCTCAATGATATAATATTTTTCTAACCAATAAAAGAATGAACTAAAGAATTTAATAGGATAAAGTTTGGAAGAATTAAAAAAAACAAACCGGACAAAAGTAAACCGTACACCTAAAAGAGCAGTTTACGATAAAGAAACTATTTATAAAATTCTTGATGATACATTCATTTGCCATGTTGCTTTTAAAGTTGACAGCCAGGTTTTTATTATCCCAACTGCTTATGGAAGAAAAGATAATACACTATTTATTCATGGTTCAACAAAAAGCAGAATGCTTAATTCAATTAAGTCTGGTGAAGATATTTGCATAAGTGTTACTTTGATAGATGGAATTGTAGCAGCACGCTCAGTTTTTCATCATTCAATTAATTATAGGTCGGTAATAATATTCAGCAAAGG
>CAZRMA010000711.1:0-1824 GCA_964600655.1 uncultured Ignavibacteriaceae bacterium | reverse complement strand
ATTTGCAACTATTCCTTCATCCTGGCATGTTGATTTTACATTAGTTGGCGAAATTCAGAAAGCAGCTTATGTTTATTTCACTTGGGAAAATATATTAGGCAAGAATTTTTATATCGTTCCTTATTATCCAATGCGCGGCCGTAATTTACGATTCGGTGTTTCGTGGGAGCTATTTAATTAATTGAAAAATTAAATTGTGGTTTCAATACTTAAAAATAAAACTACTGTAATTTATTTTGCCGGAATATTAACAGAAATCTTTTACCTGCTTTTTGTTTTCCTAAATTCAAATAGAAATGTTTCGCTTTACATGTTTATTTATTTTGAAGCGTTTGTTGTCTTTCTGATTACTCTTTACATCATTCAAAAAAAATATTTAGAAATTAATAAGCCGAAAACCGGCGAAAAGTTCCTAAATGTGCTTTCAGTTTTCGCAAGATTTATTTCGTACTCTGACGAAGATTTATCAAAATTAAAAATTCCATTTTTCATTTTACTTTTCGGTATACTTTTTCGCTTGACGCTTTTCCCGACAACGCCGACTACTTCACCAGATGTGTATCGGTACGTTTGGGAAGGGAAAGTTTTATACAATGGCTACAACCCGTTCGACTATGCACCAAATTCTCCTGAATTAAATTCAATTCACTCGCAGCAATTACCTGCAAAAGTTGAATACAAAGACATGGCTGCAATTTATCCACCGCTTTCGCAATTAAGTTTTGCAGTATCGTATGCAATTTTCGGAGAAAATTTAACCGGATTAAAAATAATATATTTGCTCTGCGAAATACTGACAATGATTTATTTACTGAAGCTTCTTAATCTAAAAAAGAAAAACCTAAACTTAATTTTACTGTATGCATGGCTGCCGCTGCCAATAATGGAATATTTCATAAACATTCATCTTGAGCCATTCGCAATTGTCTTTATGATTATTTTTATTTACTACATTGAGAAGGGATATCACTTAATTTCTGCAATTCCATTTGCTTTTGCATTTCTTGCCAAATTTTATCCCATAATTTTATTTCCGCTGCTTATTAAAAAAATCGGGATTAAAAAAACATTTTTATTTGCGGTTATATTTTCATTTTTAACCTTGCTTTTTTATCTGCCATTTGTAAGTGATAAGCTTGGTATTTTCAAATCACTTGGCAGATACCTGGGAAATTGGGATTATAATTCTTCTATTTTCAAGTTGTTACAATTATTAACAACCGATGGCGACACGATTAGATTAATTTGTTCAATCGGGTTAATGCTTTCGATAGGAATAATTGCAAATATGTACAAGGATTTTACTAAAGCCGCTTTCGGAATTTTTATTGCTTTTATAATATTTTCAACCACAGTTCATCCCTGGTATTTAGGATGGCTTGCCGCAATAAATCCACTTACGAATTTTATTTCAGTTCTTAGTTTATTTTTCACGGTGGGATTAACAAATTTTAGCTACATAGGTAAATGGAATGACTATACCTTTGTTGTTTTAACTGAGTATTTCTTTTTCTTTCTATTTCTTGTTTTTGATTTGAGAAAGCTGAGAAAGAAGAATGTAGTGAAGGAAGATTTAAATTAATCTGTTAGATTGTGAGCGCCAACGAGCATGCCTACCAAGGGTGTTTTAGAACTAATTTTATTGTCACATTGAGCTTGTCGAAATGTGAATCGTTTCTGGAAACATAGTCTTCGACAGGCTCAGACTGACAAAATAAGACTTCTAAAAAATGCTTTACCGGCATACAGCTCTTCAGGTGAGAAATCTTTCATAAATAATAAAAAGGATTTATCCCTCTGGTCGAAATTACATTAACAATGGAT
>CAZRMA010000710.1:0-1829 GCA_964600655.1 uncultured Ignavibacteriaceae bacterium | reverse complement strand
GTCATTTATTATGTTATTTGCCGGGTAATAAGGGCCCTCCAAATGACATTTCCTGATATAAAGGTCATAGAGCAATTGAGTAGAAGAGGAAGCGGTTTATATATTAGAAAAATATTCTTAAATAACAGCCGAGTTAGGGACTGAGAATTCGGCATAAGTAGGAGTTATATTGCAAATTGATGAGATAATAAAATGATTTGGTATTATATCTTATTAAGTATTTTTATCCTTCTTTTAATTCTTTTTTTGTTTTATCGTTTTAATATAAGAATAAAACGACATCTTCATAATAAATGTCCAGAAATTGTGATCAATACTATTATACTAATTTTTTCTGTATTAATTGGGGCCTTATTGGCATTACAATTTACAAAAGATCTAAAAAGAAACGATGATGAGCAAAATTACATTTCTATGTTAAACTCGTGTAGGAATAAGAATGAGCGATATTTGAAAAGTTATAAAGTTATTATTGATAGTATGAATTCTGGGTCAGCAAATTATTCCCAATTGAATCGCTGCATTGAAAATATTAATCAACCCTTTCTTCTTGAGGAAATAATAAAAAACAGTGATTTATATAAATGTTCCTCTTTAGATTTTAGGAATTGGTTACCTGATATTATTTTCTTTATAAAAGCAAATGATTGGGATATTTCAAAAGAAAATATTAATAAAATTGATTACAATAATCATTTCTTAATGTTCCTAAATGATATTTTTATAAACGAAGAAAATTTTGTTAGCCATAATTTAAGTGAAAAACAAGCTGCTATTTTAGATAATAAATCAAGGCTAAAATATAGCATTTCAACTAAAGATATTCCTATTAGTGACATAATAATTGAGATGCAAAAGAAAGAAGTTGCTGATTCTAATAATTCTGTAAAATAAAATTTCCATATAACAAGCAATTCAACCCGACTTCTTCGCAAAATTCTGGTTTGTTTGTAATAATAGAGATTGGAAGTTTTGTTTGGCATTTGTCTGAAGGGAACGTAGTCCAAAAAGTTAAGTCGCATTTTTTTCTAAAGGCGAATTAAAAACTGCTCCGGTAATTTTACCATTAGTTAGTAAAATAGTTGTTTTGTGCAACGGGTTATTTGCCGCGCCGTTAGGCGTCAAATTAAATATGATCAAAATGAATAAACTTCTTTTAATCAGTCTTTGTGGAATAAGTAGTCTTATATTTTCACAAAGTAAATTAGATTCAGCTATAGTAAATGTAAAGGGAATATACTTTTTTGGTCCCTCCCCGAGTGAATTAGATAGCATAGACGGAAATTACAATGAAGCTTATGCTGATTTCTCATATTACACAAATAAAGTAATCTCATTTATTAAAAGTATTGGCATTGTACCAGAATATTTATCTGCAAGAAAAATTAGGATTGAATTTAAAACTAAATCAATTATTATAGATCGAGATGCTTTAGAATTTGGGACAATCTTATTTAATGGAAATAATGCACCGCTTATATTAAAATATGTGCTTACTGATATTGAGTTAGAGGAACAAATAAATCAATATTTCAGAAAAGAATAAAAACGCTTACCTGCCGCTCAAGGCCGACCGCCGAAACGGTTTGAGTTAGCTGCAATATTTAAGTCTTATTTTTTCGTTCGGCATTTTGTTCTAAGTAGTATGTAAATGTTAAGTAAAGTAGCCGCCCGTGTGGTTGAATTTATGGGCGGCTACAAATCATAAACGTTCGTTGCAAGTTAAGCATTGCTATTCTAGGCTGCGGGTTAGCGGCAACACAGTTATACACCTAATTTTGGTGGAGAAGAACAGTGAATATACTATTACGTTGTCTTCAATTTAACTC
>CAZRMA010000709.1:0-1831 GCA_964600655.1 uncultured Ignavibacteriaceae bacterium | reverse complement strand
ACAGCCTTGGCTTACAAATAGTCTGGCAAAAGCCTGTATCACCAAAACATATTAATGACGCTGTCTTTTCAGCTGATGGGCAGTGGATTTACGCTTCTGTAGATAAGAGCATTGAAAAAATATCAACAGCTACAGGCGAATTCAGTTCAACTTTTGACAATGCAGGTATTGATGGAACAGTTGGCAAATTAGATGTATCCAAATCCGGCAACTTAATTGTTTCCTATGATTTGGGACCCATAGTACATCTTTGGGATACAAGAACAGAAAAAGCAATTAAACAGTTTTCATATTCAAAAACACCTGGCATGGATGGGGTAAGTGCCGTTGCTATTTCTCCTGATGAAAAATATTTAGCTTTTAGCATTAGCGAATATAATAGCGACAATCTTAGTTATAAAAGATTTTTGATTATTTATGATGTTAAAAGTGAAAAGGACACATTAAAAATACAGATTAACAATCCCTATAACGTATTAAAATTTTCACATGATGGCAAATATTTAGCAGCAGGAGGATATTACACAGACAACCTCGATCAGAAAGTTTATGATATAGTTACTTTGTGGGATACTGGGTCTTGGTCCTGCAAAGATACTGTTGAAAATATTTTAGGATCAACTACGGGGTATTCAAAATTAAAATTTTCAGATGATGATGAGTATTTGGGAGACTTGAGAAACAACACTTATGATGTGAAGATTTATAATTTAAAATCAAAATATTTAATGTTTAATTCTGACCCAGGTTATGAATACTACAATTTTGAAATATTACCTGACAATAAACATTTCTTAACATTTACATGGACTCAATCGGATAGTGCTATGTTGGAATTACATGATTTTAATACAAAAATCAACACATATAAAATTGATGGAGATATTATTTCAACTAATAATTCAAGTGGTATATGGAGTATATTTTGTTCATCTGGATACTTTTCTATCACGATGCTATCACAAAAAACCTTAGAGGTTAACGAACCTTTAACCATTGACAAAGATGTAAAAATAAATTTACTGAATAATAATATTATTTTAGAAACACAAAACATCTTTGATCCTAATATTTTAGTAGAAATAGTTGACCTACAGGGGAAAATTGTGTTTCAGAGATCTTTACAAAATAGCCAACCTAATAATAGCATTCATTTAAATATTAGCTTGTTATCAGGTTTTTATATATGTAAAGTAAGGGCTGGCAATAAGGTGTTTACAAAAAAAATTGAGATAGTGAGGTGAGCCATGAAGAAATTTGGAGCAATGAATTTGGAGTTACCTGCTATAATTATCTTCCTTATAACCACTGAAAATTGGGAAAAAATGCTAATTTTTAAATTATGGAGTAAACAATGAAAAAGCTCATATTATCGATCCTTTTATTCCTCACAACTACAATTTTTGTTAATGCACAAGTACAGGATAGCCTTTTGCTTGGTATTGTCTGGCAAAAGCCTGTATTTCCAAAATCAGTCGCGGGCGCATTTTTTTCTTATGATGGGCAGTGGATATATGCAGCAACTAATTCCGGGATTGAAAAAATATCGGTAGCTACTGGAGAATTTAGTTCCACATTCAATTCAGCTGGAATTGCTAAAGGTGGTATTTATGGTATGGACATTTCAACACTAAAAAATTTAATAGTAACATTAGGTGGGAATGGCAGTGTTACACTGTGGAACACACATTTGGAGAAAGCAATAAAGTATATTCCTTTTGAAACAAAGCCAGATTACGATGGTGCTGTTGCAGTTGCTGTTTCTCCTGATGAAAAGTACTTATTTATTGAGGCCGGTATTTGGAATGGCACAAATAATGACGGATATTTT
>CAZRMA010000708.1:0-1832 GCA_964600655.1 uncultured Ignavibacteriaceae bacterium | reverse complement strand
GGTAAACCCCTAGTATCACTTAAGGGTTTGTATTCATTTTTATCAATATTTCCAAGATTTCCGGCTGATGTGTTGTCAGTCGGAAATAAGCTTGTAAACAATAACAGCAATATGGGTTATTTAGTGGAATTAGTGTAACAGCATATATGTTTATGTTTTACTCAAGACTACCCGTAAGTACGCAAAACTATTGCAGCCGAGTCTGACCTTCTTTTAACACAAACTAACTCAAATATTCTTCTAACTTTTTATAAGCCATCTCGTGTTCCTTTGCTTTCATCTTTGCCAGGTTAATCAGCTTCCATTTTACGGAAGGGAGGTTTTCAATACCGTTCAGTCCAAGTAATTCCCATTGCGGGTTCATACTTTTAAATGACAATAAAAACTTTTTCTCATCAGCAGTTAATTCATTTTTAATTATTTCTATAAGTAAACTTCTTACATTAACTAAATCCTCAAGACTTGTTTCTTGCTCTGTCATACCCGCAAATTCATTTTCAAAAACAGGTCTTATAGCCTGCAGCCCGGGATTAAGCACTTCA
The DNA here is from genome assembly GCA_964600655.1 of uncultured Ignavibacteriaceae bacterium. Lineage (GTDB taxonomy): Bacteria > Bacteroidota > Ignavibacteria > Ignavibacteriales > Ignavibacteriaceae > CAVSWT01. The sequence goes on along the minus strand of CAZRMA010000708.1, from coordinate 1,290 downwards.
TTTATTGGTCTGTTATGGCTTACCAGGTAAACTATAAATGCTTTCCGGATATTTTCAGTAATACCTTCATTATCCAGTAACAGCTTAATATCAAAGAGATCTCTTGGATGCTGCCTGTCCAGCGCAGCGCATATTTTCCCGCCATAAAGATCGGCAAAGGATAAAGTCTGTACACTTACTGAAAGTTCAAAAATATCCTCAGCTTTATCACATAATCTTTTTCTTTCAGCAGGGAATACGGAACCGCGTATAACTGTATTGACTTCAACCTTAATAGTAGATTCATTTTTTCTGATTAATAATCCACTTAACAAATTCCCTTCGGTAGTTCTTCCGGTAATATTTGTTCCGGCTATTGTTCTGCTGATTCCATCTCTTATATTCAGCAGTTTGTCATTAATATCTTTAAGGGATTCATTCCTTTCTTTAACAGGGAGGTATGTCAAATCTATATCTACCGATAACCGAGGGAAATCTCTCCAGAAAAAATTTAGAGCTGTACCACCTTTTAAAGCAAATTCATTTTCTCTGTCAATTATTGGCAATACCCTTAATAAAAGTTCGGCCTGTTTGTAATAAATATTATTCAGCATAATCTCTGGGGACTGTTATACGATACTTTTTATCTAACGTGCCATTCTTAACTATCTCTCTCTTTCCGCTGCCAAGATTTACTTCCTCTAAATTTAACTCCTTGAACCACGAATGCCGGTTCTTTTCTGCCATATAAAGGAACAGTCTTTTTACTTTAAAGGATTTGCTTGTTTCTAATAGGCCTTGACAGACTTTCGATCTCAAAGTTGTCAATCCCTCCATTATCTTAAATGCTTCGTCAAATGATTGTTCCAGTGGAACAAGGTACAGCATTTCCATTATAGCCAGTTCAGGCGATGAGATTAATATTTCAAAGTTGCCGGTGTTGTAATTTATAAAATAGCTCTTGTTACTGTAGTCAAACACTTCGTTTCTTTTGAGTAACAGTTGATCATTCTTTTTTAACCAGGCATTAAAATTTTCTGTGCTGTCGCTAAACAAAAATATTTTATTTTCTTAACTCTAATTTTACTCCAGATAAGTATTTAACAGCCGCTTCATTACCTATTAGTTTTGCATAGTCATAGGGAGGATAGGTCGCTTTTTTGAACTTTACACAATGCCATGATTCTGTCATAGTATTATCCTTTGCATTTCCAACATCTGCCATTTGTCTCACTGAAAACTCAGGAAGTTTCTTTCCGGATAATTTTGCGCCAACGGCATTAAATATTGTATCGTCACCCTTTTCGATTG
>CAZRMA010000707.1:0-1841 GCA_964600655.1 uncultured Ignavibacteriaceae bacterium | reverse complement strand
TTTTTAAATGGGCAGGCTGTTTATTTAAGAAAAGATGGGATTAGCTTTGTGTTTTCGAAAATGGAAAAACAAACTGCTCTAACCAAACAAGCAATTTTACCTGATTCACAAGAAGATGATGCTAAATATATGGCGACTAAAGAAAGGACAGATATTAACTTTATTAATTCCAATAAAAATAGCAGGTTTGTCTGTGAAGACAAAGCCAGTTACAACATAAACTATTACACAATTTCCTGCCCAAATGGTGTTGCTGATGTTCCTATCTACCATAAAATCAAACTGAAAAATATTTATAATAATATAGACATGGTAATTTACGAACATGACAAAAACATTGAATATGATTTCATTTTACATCCAGGTGCAAATCCCGGACAAATAAAAATGCAGCTAAATGGGTTTAAAAATTCAGAGATCGCAAAAAACGGCAATCTTATACTTTCTTCCGATTTAGGAAAATTAGAACAAACTTCACCTAAGACTATACAGGACAACAATGAATACACGACAGGATTTAAATATTTAGGTAACAAGACCTATGGTATTGATATAAGCAAAATTGATTTAAACAGGCCGGCAAAGATTGACCCGATGATCAGGATTTGGGGAACTTATATTGGTGGAGATCAATTGGATCTTTCATATAAATTTGAAAGAGATATTAATAATAATATAATAATGATAGGGTCAACATCCAGCAATGTTGTGTTGATGGGAAAAGTTAATAAAGTCCAGGAAGAAGTTAGTGAAGATGCTTTTATTGCAAAATTCAGCAGCGATGGTGATTGCATATGGTACACAATTTTTGGTGGTGACCAAAATGAAAGGACTTATGACCTTAAAATAGATGCTTCAGGGAATATTTATGTTGGCGGTAAATCATCGAGCACAGATGGAATAGCTACAAATGGTGTGTATCAAAAACAATATAGTGGAGGAGTTTCCGATTGCATAATTGTAAAATTTGACAGTACTGGCAAAAAGTTATGGGGAACTTATTATGGTGGTTACGGTGAAGATTCAATGTCCGGATTAGCTTTAGATGGCAAAGGAGATATTTATGTCGTAGGTTTAACATCGAGTACTGATCATATTGTTACAAATAATGCCTATCAAAGACAATATGGCGGTGGTGTCTGGGATGCTTTCTTAGCAAAGTTCGATACTACAGGTCATCTCCTGTGGGGGACATATTATGGTGGTAGTAATTATGACCGATTCTATACCGTTGCCTGTGGAACCGATGGTGACGTATATTGTATGGGTACATCCAATAGCTATGACATTAAATCATCTCCAAATGCTTTTCAGTCAAATTGTGCGGGTGATTTTGATGAAATATTTGCAAAATTTCAGCCTGATGGAAAAAGATTAATTGGAACATATTTTGGTGGCAGTGGAACAGACTGGCGATGTGATATGCGTATTGATCAGAATAATAATCTATATTTTGCCGGAATAACTAATAGTAGAAATTCTATTGCAAGTTTAAACGCTTATAATACCACCTTTAACGGTGGATCAAATGATTGCATGATTGGTGAATTTGACAATAATTTACAAAGGGTTTGGTGTTCATATTTTGGGGGTGAAGGTAACGATGAAGCTTTTGGCATAGATATATGTAATGATAACCTCATATCATTTTGTGGCATAACAAATAGTAAAAATAAAATTGCAACAACAAATTTTTATCAGGACACACTTAATGGCAAAGACGATGGGGTTTTTGGAATTTTCGATAAAAATGGGAGCCTAATATCATCATCCTACATAGGCGGAGAAGCTCACGATTATGCTTATTGTATTTCACTGGAGCAAGACTCAGTATTTCACTC
>CAZRMA010000706.1:0-1842 GCA_964600655.1 uncultured Ignavibacteriaceae bacterium | reverse complement strand
TGATTGAAATGTCCAGTTAATTCCCCAGTCAGTGGTATGCATAATAAATCCATCATTGCCTACTGCCCAAGCGGTAGTACATTCTATATTATGAATTGAGTTAAGGTCAAAAGGATATATAACATTTTGTTTATTCCATGTAACACCTAAATCCGTAGTGCGAAGGATGGTCTTGTTATCACCTGCAACCCAGGTACAGCCATTTGTGTTGGAATTTACTGAATTGAGATTTTCAGTTGTGTTGCTTATCTGCTTTGTAATATCGAGGTTGACACCATCAAAAAATAAAAAATAAATTGTTCCATTATCTCCAACTATAAAAATCATATTATCATCACGCATGTAAACACTGTTTAAATTTTCGGTCGTACCAATATCAATATTTTCCCATGTAGTGCCGCCATCAGGAGTAAATATTACGGTACCCAAATCCCCGACTGCCCAGCCATCATTTGCAACGGTGGCAACAAAACTAATGCTTTTAAGTGCATTCCCCTGAGGATATGGCTTTTGCCATTGCCAGCCGGTTTGCGAATAACTTAACGGTGCTGCTAAACAAATAATTGGGACTAAAATCTTTAGTAGATAATTCATTTCAAACGCCTTTTATTATTTAATTAGAACCATTTTATTAACAGACCTAAATTTATCTTTCACGTCCAATCTGTATATATAAACACCGCTTGCTAAGCTGCCGGCATCAAATAATACCTTATGATAACCAGCATTAAGGGGTCCGTTCACAAGTTCTTTTACTTTCTCACCCAGGAGGTTATATACAATTAATTTAACATACCCGTCATTCTTTAAACCAAATTCTATTTTTGTAGTTGGGTTAAACGGGTTCGGGAAATTCTGTGCGAGGAAATAATTATTGGGAAGATTAACCATAACGGATAATGTATTACTGTATTTAAAAGTTCCGTCGTTATCAATTTGCTTGAGTCTGTAACTACAAGTGCCTTGGTTTTGTAATGTATTATCAGTGAATGAATAATGGTGAGGATTACTACTATTCCCGTTTCCTTTAACAAAACCTATCTTCTTCCAGTCTCTGCTCCCCTGTTTCTCATTTTCATTTACTGTTTTTCTTTCAACTTCAAAGCCATAGTTATTTAATTCAGAGGCTGTTGTCCAATGGAGAATTACATCATTATCGTTTAATACATAATCAAAAGATGTTAGTTCAACCGGCAGCAAATAAGGGTCTTTTCCAAACATAATTGCCAGCGGTGATCCGAAAAGAGGGCCCCCATCACCATTATTATGATAACTCAAGCCTTCACTGCCATCGTGGTTTTCAATTCCAACGAGAGAGTTTCCATTTATAGATTCGGGAGCTGGGACAATACTTTCCGAATCATTGAATTGTATTTTAATATTTCCGTTTGAATAAAGTATTATCTGGAAAGTTATATAATCTGTATTGGAGCCGTTGTCATAAACATGCCAATATGTTACAATAAATTCGGAACCGTTACTGTAAGAATAAACATGCGAACCGGTATGGCCGCAGTCCAAATCCATTGCACAGCCTGCAATAAAATTATTAGGCTGAATAGAAGAAGGGATGAATGCATATTCTGCATTATCAGTGAAACCGTTAGCAAAAGATAAATATCCATTTGAACCTATAAATACATGGCTGTAATTTTGATCGAAGAAAGGAAATGACATTCCGAGATCAGCAACTTGGCGATAACCATCGTCTGCATCACCCACAGTCCAAGAAGTTATTTGGCTGTGGCTTCCGGTCACTGGGTCAATCCATTCATATGTAGGTTGACTCGGCATGCTTCCGGCTTCTTCGTCCGAAGTAACAAAATAATATCCACCGGTTTC
>CAZRMA010000705.1:0-1849 GCA_964600655.1 uncultured Ignavibacteriaceae bacterium | reverse complement strand
TCGCCTTGAGCAACATTAGCTTTAGCAGTTTCCAAACCACCTTTAGCTGATAAGTAATTACTCTTTGCTGTTTCTAATTCAGAATCACTAGAAAGTTTTTTTGCCTGAAGCTCTTTAACTCTATCATATTCGGATGTCAATTTGTCTAGTTCAGCCTGACGCATTGTAAGCGTAGCTCTATATGCTTGAAGGCTAGCTTCCGCTCTATCTTTTTGAGCAATATAGTTATCCCCTTTAATGCTTATTAGTAACTGCCCTTTTTTAACTTTGTTTCCTTCTTTCACAGGAAGAGCAATAATTTCGCCAGTTACTTCAGGTGTAATTGCAACTTTAAATTCAGGGTCAATTGTTCCAGTTGCAGAAACTTTTTGTGTGATATTTCTTTTAATAACTTTTTCGGTTTGCACAGGAATTATTTCTTCTTTACTCCCTCCGAGCAAAGCTATTAATATCAAGGCCACAACTAAAGCGCCGAGAATTGAAAAAATTATTATTTTCTTCTTTGATTTCTTTTTGTTACCGTTTGCCATTTTAATTTTTCTCCTATTTAAGGTTATTCAAACTTTTGATAATCTAAAACACCCAGATAATATTTTAATTGCTCATTTAATTTTACGTAAGCAAATTGGGCATTTATATAATTTGTTAATGCAGTTGTATAATTCGAATTAGCAACTAAAACATTTAATAAAGTGCCTGATCCGAGTGAATATTTTTCAGATTCAATTTTCTGACTTTCTTGAGCAGCTTCCACATTTCGTTTATCGACTTCCAGTGCTTTCTCTGCTGCCTGTAAATTTAGAAATGTATTTTGCAGATTCTTCTTTATTTGTCTTTCAAGATCATTCACCTCAACCTGTTTATTCATCACATTTACTTTAGCAAATTCAACCTGGTTTTCAGTATTAAAATTTGAAAAAATTGGAAGGCTTAATGTTAAACCAGCAGAATAATTTTTTGATTTGAATAACTTATCAACTTGGTTTGCATAAGTGCTGAAGTTAGCACTGCCGGTTAATTTAGGCAAATAACCCGACCAGGCTTTTGTTACACCATTTTCGGCACTTGCAAGATCTAATTGAATACTTTGATAGTCAGATCTTTTATTTAAAGCTTCTTTAACTAATTGAGAAACATTTTCATATTCTTTAGATAATTTTTGATTCAAGATAGAAAGTTCCTGAGCAGATAATGAATCTGAAAACTGATACGCGTCTAGAATATCCAATCCTAAATAATCAAGCAAATCAGCTTTTGAACTTTCCAACGCATTTTTAGTTTGAACTACAGCCAGTTCAGCATTTCCATATTGCACCTGCTGAGCATAAACATCTGCTAGAGTTACCGCTCCAAGTTTGTTTCTTTCTGTAATGGTCTCCAGGCTTTGCTTATTCCATTTAACGTCGTCTTCTTTTACTTTTAATAATTGCTGGTTGTTTACAACGATATAATACAAGTTGATTGTGCTGAAAACAATGTCCTGTTTTACCCTCTCAAAAAATAATTCGGCAGATTCAAGATTATTTTTCGATTGAGAAAGATTTGCGATGTTTGAAAGCCCATCAAACAAATCTACATTGGCTCCTGCTCCAATAGAATAATTTCTTGTTTCTGAAGAAGTAGGGTCAGTTGTAAAAGTCTTACCTTGATACACAAATGATTCTCCGCCTGCAGATTCATTCCGGCTCCAATTTGCAGAAGCACTAGCACCCAAAGAGGGAAGAAATGCACCATAAGCTGCCTTAACATTCGAATGATAAGTAGCAAGATTGTTTTCTGTTTTCTTAAGGGTGGAATTTCTTTGAAGAGCAATTTTAATTGCGTCATTCAATGTCAGCATTTTTTGCGC
>CAZRMA010000704.1:0-1853 GCA_964600655.1 uncultured Ignavibacteriaceae bacterium | reverse complement strand
CCGCCTATTCCGGGGTCAAGAGAATATTGATAAAAGTGCTGTGTTGGAATAAAAAGCGTTGAAGGCTTATCATTTACGATTGATGTAATGTTCACATTGTCTGTAGTTTTTTGATCACTAACAAAAAAACTTAATTTCCAAAGAGAGGGAGAAGGTTCGCTGCTGCCAGTTCTTTTCATTACTACCTGAAACTGCCATTTAGAATAATAGGAATTCAGTACAGTGTAATCTACATCAATCTTTCCCCCGCTGAAGCTTGTTGCACCATAAGACGACCATATATTCGATTTCCAGAATCCCACAGTTAACCAGGGCGACCAACTATTTTTGTAATACCTCATTAAAACTTTAAAGCTGCTTTTATCATTTGGGGAATGGCCATTCCATGATGGCAATCCCCGATTGAAAGGATACTGTGAGGAATCGGGTTTAAATTTTACCGAACCATTAGTTATTCCATCGGATAGAATAACACTTTTCCCATCGGATGAAATTTCTATTCCATTCATACTTTCAATTCTACTTAATAAGCTATCTTTTTCGTAGGTATAATTTTGATCAGGATAGGGTTGACTGAATGCGACCATAGAGAAAATTAATAATAGTGGTAAAATTTTTTTAATCATAAACTCTCAATAATTATAAATTGTTAAAATGTAAACCATATAATCTTTTTTAATAAATAATTACATGAAATTTACTTCTTTGATAAGTGATATTCAATAACCTTTTATAAAGGTAATGTATAACATTAAAGTGAATATTGTTATATTTTTACTTTATGTGGAAGCCATTAAAAATTCATGGGCTTGATCCTGAAGTATTTAGGCATGAATAAAGGTAACCTCTTGCTATATCTTGCAATTTAGTTTCAGGTTTTGAAATAATTTTTCTTAAGTTATTTTCAATTTTTTTATGTTATTCTCGATTCCCAAACCAAGGTTATAATTTTTTAAAAAAGTAAAAAATGGTGCTTCAAGAATGGATTTCAAAATTATTTTTAGAAGGTATATTAATTAATTTAACTATTTTAGGTTAAATTCATTTATAAATATTTGGATATAGGAGATCATATTATGATATCTTTTTATAATTCCCTCCCTAAAACACTCATTCTCATATTGATTTTTTTAATAATACAAGTTACCGAAGCACAAACTCGCTATAAAGATGTTGTTTTTTCATCTGTAACAACTACAAATGACATTCAATTCGGCAGTAGTCTTACAGTTTCTGGTTCCAATTCTGAATTATATTTGGATTTATACGAACCAACGAATGATACTTTAAAATCTAGACCACTAGTTATAGGTATACATGGCGGAAGTTTAATAAGCGGGGTAAGAAGTGAAATGAGTGCGCTCTGCACTGACCTTGCAAAACGCGGTTATGTTGCAGCTACTATAGATTACAGACTTGGAATCGAATCACCTAAAGGAGTTAAGACAATATTAGAATCTCTTTTACGAGGTGTTCAGGATACTAAAGCTGCAGTTCGTTTCTTTCGCTCAAAAGCTGCTGATTATAGGATCGATACTTCACGAATATATCTCGAAGGTTCTTCAGCAGGGTCAATGGTTGCGGTGCATTATGCTTATTGGAACGAAGATGAAATTCCGTCCGATATAAATCAGGCAAAGTGGGGAGATATTGAAGGGACAAGTGGAAACCCGGGATTCTCAACAGAAATTAAAGGCATAATAAATTTTTATGGAGCTATCTTAGATCCAAAATGGATTGATCCCGGAGATGTCCCTGTTGCTAATTTTAATGGTTTGCTGGACGAGGTTGTACCTCCAGACAGCGGTATATCTACCGACTTTGGAATAGAATTATTTGGCGGTATTGCAATA
>CAZRMA010000703.1:0-1873 GCA_964600655.1 uncultured Ignavibacteriaceae bacterium | reverse complement strand
AGGTTGTAAATTATAACCTTTGATGGAAAATAAGAAGTTTGATTTTAGGTTGTATCAATTATTTTTTAGGAGTTCTAAAATGTTTAAAAAATTGACTTATTTATTGATGATTGCCGGATTAATAACTTTTACTATTGCGATAAATGCAGCACCGGTAAAAATGGTGATGGTTGAAGAACATACAGGTGCATGGTGCGGATGGTGCCCGGATGGAATGTATAAAGTTGACCAGATCATGGAGAAACACCCGGATAATGTTATTCCGGTTGAACTTCACAATGGTGATGCTATGGCAACTACTTTGGAGCAAACAATTGGCGCTGGTTTAGGCCTTGGCGGGTATCCTGCCGGTAGTATAGATAGAAAATCATTCAACGGAACAGTCTTTCCTTCTAGAGCATCCAGTAACGATCCATCTGTAAACGCATGGATGCCTTTAGTGGAAAGCCAAATCAGTGCGGGAACTAAAGTTGATCTGTCAACTGTCTTTTCATACGATCCTGTAACTCGAAAATTAAAAGCAACTGTTACAGCAAAAATGTTGGAAACTGTCAATTCAAATTTAACTTTTAACTTAATAATCACGGAAGACAGCCTGAGCGGTTCAGGGACAGGTTGGGACCAGCATAATTACCTTACAGGCAGAGCCGGATATGAATATAATCCTTATTATAATGAACCCGCAGTTATGACAGGTTTTGTTTTTAATTACGTTATGCGTGATATGTTAGGCGGAGCATGGGGAACTGCCGGTGAGTTTACAAACCCCGCAGTTAAAGACAAGGCATATTCACACTACTTTGAAACAACTCTTGACCCCAGTTGGGACTGGAATCATATCCATATCATTGGCGCTGTTTTTATGAATGAACCCAATGATAAGGAAGTAATGAATTGCTGTTATGGAGTTGCAGGTACACCTAAAGAGCCGGTTTTGTCATTAGTCTCAAGCGGCAATAATCTGGGAGTAGCCTCTTCTGGAAAAGCTCTTACTAAAAACTTCACACTTACAAATTTGTCTGAAGCAGATGAAACTTATAAGGTAACAACATCTAATTCTACCCGCACACCTGGCGATTGGTCAACAGATGTTTCCAATGTCATGGTTAATGGAAATGCTACAAATATGGAAAACGATTTGATTACTATTCCGGCAGGTGAATCCGGGTCATTTGACCTTAATTTGAATGTAGGCCCTACTATTGGTTTTGGCGATGCTACCGTTCTCGTTGCACCTCAATCTAATCAAACAGCATTGAAAGGTGTGGGAACAGTATCTGCTGCATCAAATGATATGACCGATCTTTATATTATCAGTTCATCCGAATCTGCTGCATCGATTGCAAATTACCTGCCTTCAGGTACTAATTTCTTTCAGTCAACACCTGATGATATAAATCCTTATATTGGTAAATTCACAAATCTAAAGACATTGGTTTGGAATATCGGTACTGCAGACGGATTCGGTGCAACTACTGCAAGTGCATTATATAGTGAATTTAGCCAGGGTGCTCATTTATTCCTGTTAGGTAACAGATTAACTCCTTCGTTATACGCAGGCAATGTAATGAGTCAATTCGGCCTCACTTATAATAATATTTCCAAAGAAGGTTATGGCTCGGCTCCATATAGAGTTTGGTTATCTGGTATAAGTGGTGATCCTATTAGCGGCATGCTTGGAGATTCAGTTGAAGGAAATCTTATTAACTATTTACTTTATATGTTCAAGATTGGGAACAGTAATATTGATAAATTTTCTGAAACTGTTTGCCCCGTCTATTTCCGCCGCTTCGTAATAAAACTGAGGAATCTGTTTCATTCCGGCCAGAAAAATCAGCATAGAAGATCCGAATTGCCAGGCGGCCAGGATTAT
>CAZRMA010000702.1:0-1874 GCA_964600655.1 uncultured Ignavibacteriaceae bacterium | reverse complement strand
AGATAAGAGTTCACTTATCTTCAATTGGACACCCTATTTTTGGCGATGCAACCTATGGCGGTACACAGCTGGTAGTTGGTGCAAATTTACCGAAAATGAAAAACCGTCTTGACAACCTGCTCAAAATTATGCCGAGGCAGGCACTCCACGCCAAAACCCTTGGGTTCTACCATCCTCACAAAAAGGAATCAATGCGATTTGATTCTGAATTGCCTGAGGATATGAATGAATTGCTAAAAAAGCTGGCTAAGCAATTTTAGAAGCAATTATGTAATGGAAATGTTAATTTAAATAAAAATAAAATAGATATATGCGGGGATGAAGACTTATTTGCGAATATTACTTTTTATTATTCTTTTACAATTAGTTGGTTGTAAAAATGATGTATATACTTTTGATGAGGTAAAGATAAATTTTGATAAAAGCCTTTTCAAATCTGATGGGTTTGGGACAATTGAAGGGAATAAAGAATTTGTAGAAAATATACTAAAGGGATATTTGGAAGAACTTGATAAATATGATACAGTATTATATAAGGAATTTAAATTATCTGGAAATGTGAGTGCAAAGATAGTGTTTTCGTCATTTGATGGTTCATTGATATATATATACAAATCTAATAAAAGTATTTTATCCTTCAGTCAAACAAATTTGCCCATTCAATTAGCGTTATTTAATGGTGTAATTGATCTGGAAAACCCTGACCAAATTATTAAAGATCCCTTTCATTTTATTGAATCAATAGAAGAAGCCAAAAGATATTATTTTGGGAATCATGCGCAAATATATTTAACCAATGAAGGTAATAAAATTAAAAATGGTGGTAGCTTCGCAGGCTTTTGGGGGCCTGTTGTTTTGGAAAATCCCTTTAGGATTTTAAGCTTTGAAAAAAATACATCTGCAATTTTCTTTGGTAATATTCACGCAAGGTGGACAGATACCTTGGCTTTAAAAAGCGCAGGATTACCTTATAAAAACGTGGACCTTTATTTAAATGGTCCTTTAGTAGTGACAGGCGAAAAAAATTTTGAATGGGGAGCAAAAGTTGCAAGAGAAATAGGTGAATCATATTTCTTAAAGGAAAGAGTGGAAATCATTACAAAGAAATCTGAATTTTTTAAAAAAGCTCTTGCAAATCCGGAATTAAGTAAATATGCTAAAGAAATAGTAGACAAAAAGCGGAAATACTTTGATAGTGGGGAGTATTATAAACTCCCTATATATGAATTTGATAAAGATCTTTCAGAGTTAAGAAAAAAGTCATTAAAATATAATATTACCGATAGTTCTTATATAGACAAATTAATCTCGCAAGCTGAGGCTAATCCCCGATATTCCTTCTTATGGGAATATAGCGATATAAATGATTTTGTTTATCAGTATATGATTATTGAATTTTTGATTTTTGTTTTAATTGTGATTATTTACAGAGTAAAAATTATTGGTAAATCATTGGTAAATTATATTTTAATCCCACATAAAGCTTATGCTTTTTTAGGTTTTATTATTGCCATAAATGGATTCTTAATTACTTACAAACCTGAACATCTAAATTTATTAGCATTATGGAAACCATTTATTATTTTTTTAGGGGTAATAATTTATTTGTTGTATAAACTTTATAAGGAAGGCGCAAAAGACGTCAACCATTCGGATAGTTCCGCTTAAATTTCAATATTAAATTGTTTATCTTGAAACATAAAAAAAATAAAAATTAGTAAATAGTATGCTCAAGCTTTATAACACTCTCACAAAACAGAAAGAAGAATTCAAACCCCTGAATCCGCCGAATGTACATTTTTATATGTGCGGTCCAACGGTTTACGATTATTTTCATGTTGGTAACGCACGCTCATTTTTGATGGCTGATATTA
>CAZRMA010000701.1:0-1878 GCA_964600655.1 uncultured Ignavibacteriaceae bacterium | reverse complement strand
CCCATGAGTTCCATCTTAAATATCTTCCTACATAAATTCCATATCCGCTGACAAATAGAAACACAATTGTAGCAATCATCGTTTTACTTTTACTCATGTAGTTCTGGAGAACTTGTTCAATATCCATAAGACTTGAAATGCCGAACAGCAGTCCTGTCCAGGCAAAAGATAAAATTAGAACGAGGTCAAACCACAAAGGAGCCCCGCCTCTCTGTGTTAGATGAAATAGGTCCGTTAATATATAAGGCGAGTTTGGAAAGAATACAACCCATGATAAAATTAAAATTACAAGTAATCTTTTTTTACTTCGCAGATTATAAATTATTATAATTGTACTTATAGCCCATGGTATAAATGCTAAAAATAAATTCCAATTTAATGTTAAATAATGATAAGAATGTGTTAACATAACCCGAAAGATAGATAATGCAAAACTTACAAAACTTAAAATAAAAAGCAGGATAGTTATATTAAGTCTGTCAAATTCTTTTAATTTATTAATCATAAATTGTTTTGTTAACTAAGTATATTCTTATTTTCTGTGTGATCTTATTATATTAGTCAATTAATGAGCAAATAATGTTCCCTAATATCGGGATAAAAATTCAATTATTACAGCCTATTTTTAATAAAGTAATTGTACTATTTCACAATCTGACTTGTAGGTCATTAAATTTTCTTTTGTTTGAGTTAAAATATTTATTTAATTTTGCACCAGTTAGTCAGTTTAAGGATAAAAATGAAACCTGCTATTGATTTATTTAATATTCTACTCCCTTTTCTATACATATTAACTTTTACTTTGTATTCATATGATTTTATGAAGGGGGGAAAGAATTTTGCTAATTCTAAAAGACTTTTTCTTTTTTTAACATTAATTCTCCACATAAGTTATCTTATTACGAGAACTATCGAATTTGACCATCCTCCAATTACGAATGTTTTTGAAATTTTTACTGTTCTTGCATTCGCAATAAGTTTTTCATATTTCATACTTGAATTAGTTACTGATATTAGAGGTACCGGCCCTTTCATAATTATTTTATCTATTCTATTCCAGGTAATTTCTTCATTATTTATAAAAGATCTTACTGAAGTTAAAGAAGTTTTAAGAAATCATCTTTTGGGTTCTCATGTTTTAACTGCGCTTTTAGGTTATGCAGGTATGACTATCTCTGCCGTGTATGGTGTTTTGTATTTAATTCTATATAAAGATATTAAGTTAAATAAGTTTGGATTAATTTTTAACCGACTTCCAAATTTGGAAGTTCTGGAAAAGATGAGCTTCTATTCTGCTGTTATCGGCTTTTCACTTTTAACAGTTGCAATAATAATAGGTATGATATGGCTTCCGAAAGAATTCCCAAATTTTTCTTATGCTGATCCGAAGCTGATAGGAAGCATACTTGTATGGGTTTTATATGGGATAGGAATATTCAGCAAGATATTTTTAAAATGGCGGGGTAAAAAAGTAGTAACGTTTTCAATACTAGGTTTTATTATTGCAATTTTATCAACAATGCTCACAAATTTTTTAGCACAAAGTTTTCATTCTTTTTATTAGAACATGAATCTTTTAGGAATATCAATAAATCATAAAACTGCCCCGGTTGATTTGAGGGAGGCTCTTCATTTAAGTGATGAAGAGGTTAAAAATTTTATACAAAATTCTAAGGGAAAAATTTTTAGCGAAGGCCTTGTTATTTCAACCTGTAATAGAACTGAGATTTATGGTATTCCTGTTGATCAAAAAGTTACTCATGTAGACCTTCAAAAAATGCTGCTTCAATACAAACCCAATAACGTTGTTAATGAAGAAAATTTTATAAACTTTTTTTCCGTTTCAGCAATTGAACATTTATTTTCTGTTATATCCGG
>CAZRMA010000700.1:0-1880 GCA_964600655.1 uncultured Ignavibacteriaceae bacterium | reverse complement strand
GGAATGTCTATCCAACAATAACTAACTAAACAATAAAAAATAATAACGAATAAATTAGTGAGAATAAAAAAATATGAGTACTGGATTAAATATTAAATCAGACGGCGCATTTGATTTGATTTCTTTAGGCGCATTGGTTCATAGATTAGATCCCGGGACAATTCCATTTAGAAAAGCTCACGAATGTTCTATCCATGTTAGCGGCGGTGAATTTAATGTTGCTGCAAACCTTTCGGATGGTTTTTTAATGAACACTGGAATTGTTTCTGCAAAAGTTGATTATCCTATCGGGGATTTAATTGCAGAACGTGTTAGAGCAATGGGAGTGAAATCTTTTTTCAAACACTTTAAGCATAACGGTGTGAACGGTCCTAACATGGCTACTGTTTACAGTGACCGCGGATTTGGAATGCGTGCCCCTGTAGTTTTTTATAATCGATGCAACGAAGCTGCTTCATTATTAAAGCCTGGTGACTTTAATTGGCAGGAAATTTTTGGGAACGGTGTAAGGTGGTTCCATAGCGGTGGAATCTTTGCTGCACTTTCCGAAACAACAGGCGAGTTGATAGTTGAAGCAATGAAAGCTGCAAAAGCTGCTGGTGCTATTACAAGCTTCGATTTAAATTTCCGGGCAAAGCTTTGGAATATTTGGGGCGGTGAACAAAAAGCTGTTGAAGTTATAAATAAAATTGTTGAACATGTTGATGTATTAGTTGGTAACGAAGAAGATTTGCAAAAGGGATTGGGAATTCCAGGTCCTGAAGTTAGTTCAAAATCAAAACTTGATCCTACAACATTTTTTGGAATGATTGATAAGGTTACAGCTAAATATCCAAAAGTTAAAATTGTTGCAACTACATTACGTGAAGTTCATGCAACTCATCATCATAGCTGGAGCGCAGTTGCATGGGTAAACGGGAAAACATATTCTGCTCCAACTGCTGAGCTAAATGTTTTTGATCGAGTTGGCGGCGGTGATGGTTTTGCAAGCGGATTTATTTATGGTTTATTAACCAATGAAGAGCCGGAAGAAGCCGTAAAACTTGGTTGGGCACATGGAGCCTTGTTAACTACCTATCCTGGTGATACAACAATGGCTACAATTGAAGAAGTTAAAGCCTTCGCAAAAGGCGGTTCGGCTCGTATCCAAAGATAATTCTTATTTGAAAATTTGTTTTTAGGGAAATGTTAAATTGATTTAGCATTTCCCTTTGTTTTAAAGTTAATTTGTAAAACTATTTTAATCTCTAATCTTCAATCAAATTATGCAATATTTTGTAAAAGAAAATGAAACCGGATTTTTAACAAATGATGAAATGAGAGAAGGAATATTCTCATCTCTGGGCAAGTTAGGAACAAAGAAAAAAGTTTTAGTAATACCGCCGGATATTACGCGATTTTATTCTTATTCAGGAATTCTAACAAAATTTATTTATGACTACTATGGGAAATCATTAACCGATGTTCTTCCTTCAATTGGAACTCACTTTGCAATGAGTGATGAAGAAATTGAAAAGATGTACAAAGGTGTTCCGAAAGATTTATTCAGAGTTCATAATTGGAGAACCGATATCGTTACGTTGGGGGAAGTGCCTGCGGAATTCGTAAATAAAGTTTCAGAGGGGAAAGTAAATTATGCCTGGCCTGCTCAAGTAAACAAACTATTAGTTGAAGGAAATTATGATTTAATCTTATCTGTCGGTCAGGTTGTTCCACATGAAGTTGTGGGCATGGCTAATTATAATAAAAATGTTTTTGTCGGAACCGGCGGCGTTGAAGGAATAAATAAAAGCCATTACATAGGTGCTGTCTATGGAATGGAAAGAATGATGGGGCGTGCGGATACTCCTGTTAGAAAAGTTCTTAATTATGCTTCAGAA
>CAZRMA010000699.1:0-1896 GCA_964600655.1 uncultured Ignavibacteriaceae bacterium | reverse complement strand
GGAATAAGAATTTTATCAGAGAATATACCTTATGTTAAATCATTTTCTTTGGGATTTTGGTTTAATGTAGGTTCACGCGATGAAAATTTTGATGTAAATGGAATTACTCATTTCATTGAACACATGCTTTTCAAAGGAACTAAGAAACGAACCCCGGGAAGAATTGCCCGTGATATTGAATCGCTGGGTGGATATTTAAATGCCTTCACTTCAAA
Organism: uncultured Ignavibacteriaceae bacterium; assembly: GCA_964600655.1. Lineage (GTDB taxonomy): Bacteria > Bacteroidota > Ignavibacteria > Ignavibacteriales > Ignavibacteriaceae > CAVSWT01. The sequence continues at coordinate 1,681 of CAZRMA010000699.1, read as the reverse complement.
AGAACACACTTGTTATTACGGAAGAGGATTAAGCGAACATATAGATAAAACTTTTGAAGTTCTTTCCGATATGGTGCAGAATCCTACTTTCAAACCGATCGAAATTAAAAAAGAAGCCAGCGTTGTTGTCGATGAACTTTATGATATTGAAGATAACCCCGAAGAATTAATTTTTGATAAGTTTGAAGAAATAATTTATTCCGGAAATCCGCTTAGCTATCCGATCATCGGAACAGAAAAAAATATAAAAGGTTTTTCACAACACCATCTGTTCAATTTTGTAAATGAAAAATATGGATTTAATAGGATGATAATTGCTGCTTCCGGCGCAGTTGATCACGAAAAACTTTTAAAATTAGTCAATAAATATTTCGCTAAAAATTTAGGATATTCAAAAATCCGCAGAAAGAATTATAACCATTCAAATCTTCCTTCAAAGATTGAATTAGTTGAGAAGGAGATACAGCAGGTTCATACCATAATAGGTAAAACTACCTACGGATATAATAATGAGGAACGTAACAAAGCAGCTTTGCTTACTCAAATTTTAGGCGAGGGAAGCAGTTCACGGCTATTTCAAACGGTACGTGAACGAAACGGAATTGCATATCAAATAAATTCTTTTCTTAATTCTTTTTATGATGTTTCATCATTCGGAGTTTATTTCTCTACCAATGAAAAATTAATGGACAAAGCTTTAAGCCTGGTTCTTAGAGAATTTAAAAAATTAAGAGAGAATAAAATTTCAGAAAGTGAGTTAAACAGAGCCAAAGAAGCCATCAAAGGTAATATGTTATTAAGTTTGGAAAATACTTCCAACAGAATGATGAGAATGGCGCAGTCAGAGTTTTACCATAACAGAGTTAAAACAGTTGATGAGATAATTAAGAATATTGATGCAGTAACCCGCGAAGATGTTCTTGAAATTTCAAATCAGCTTCTTGATGAAGAGACTTTCATTAAGGTAATAATAAAATCAAAAAATGCATTAATTAAATCAGCGGCATAGCCGGATAAACAAGAGGTGTAAAATGTTAATCGGGGTTCCAAAAGAAATAAAAACAAATGAAAATAGAGTCGCTTTACTACCCGTTGGCGCATCTATTTTAATATCAAACGGTCACAAAGTTTTAGTCGAAACAAACGCAGGCGCTGGGAGCGCATTCAGTGATGAAGATTACAAGGCTGTTGGTGCTGAAATAGCATCATCTGCAAAAGAAGTATTCTCAAATGCCGATATGATTATGAAAGTTAAAGAACCGATTAATGATGAATATACAATGATTCGTGAAGGGCAAATTGTATTTACTTATTTCCACTTTGCAGCTAACAAAGAATTAACTGAAGCAATGATGAAGAATAAATGTGTCGGCATTGCTTATGAGACTGTTCAAAAATCCGATCGGTCATTGCCATTATTAATTCCGATGAGCGAAGTTGCAGGAAGAATGGCTCCTCAGGAAGGTGCTAAATATCTGGAAAAAGCGATGGGGGGAAGAGGCTTATTATTAGGTGGTGTTCCAGGAACTGGGCCTGCAGAAGTAATGGTTTTAGGCGGTGGAATTGTTGGAACCAATGCTGCAAAAATAGCTGCCGGATTTGGCGCAAAAGTTACAATTTTTGATAACAACTTATATAGATTAAGATATCTTGATGATGTAATGCCGAAAAATGTTTCAAC
>CAZRMA010000698.1:0-1898 GCA_964600655.1 uncultured Ignavibacteriaceae bacterium | reverse complement strand
TTTGTTTAAAATAAAAATAGCAGTGAAATAAAAACTTGTTAAATGCTTAATCAAAACCCACTTAAGAAACTAAGCTTTTAACAAAAATCTATAAACACTGCTTTCGAATTGTTAGTGAAAACTTTATGACAAGTTTATAAGCTGCCTCATGTTTAACCAGCTTAAAATTTGTGATTAAATTAAAGTATTATTGGTGAATTGCAAATACCAATTTAATGACACAAATTTTTTAGTAATTTCTTTGACAATCAAAGTTCTTATTTCGTTTCTGAATAAGTTAACTTTTTTGTTAGAATACTTTATATTTATCCCTAAGTTCACTAGGTTAGAAAACATTTATTTGGAGTTACTCATGAGAAAAGTAAAATGGGGTGTTTTAAGCACAGCAAAAATTGGAAGGTTAAAAGTTATTCCCGCAATGCAAGCCGGGACATATTGTGATTTTGTTGCTATTGCATCCCAGGATATTCAAAAAGCTAAAGCTGCTGCAGATGAACTAAATATTCCTAAAGTATATGGTTCTTATGAAGAGCTGCTTAACGATAAAGAAATTGAAGCTGTATATATTCCTTTGCCAAATCATCTGCATGTACCCTATACCATAAAAGCATTGGCAGCAGGCAAACACGTGTTGTGTGAAAAGCCGATTAGTTTAACTGTTAATGAAGCTGAAAAATTAATTGATGAAGTAAAAAAATATCCGAACTTAAAAGTTATGGAAGCTTTCATGTATAAGTTTCATCCGCAGTGGCCAAAGGTAAAACAACTTCTGAATTCAGGAGCAATTGGCAAACTAAGAATGGTTCAATCTTTCTTTTCGTATTCCAACTTAGACCCTGAAAATATACGCAACAAAGCTGACATCGGCGGCGGCGGGTTAATGGATATTGGATGTTATCTCATTTCATTTCCCCGATTCCTTTTCAATGATGAACCGCAAAAAGTAATCGGAAGTGTCGAGTTCGACCCGGTTATGAAAATTGATAGGCTTACATCAGGCATACTTGAGTTTAAAGAAGGCACTTCAACTTTCACATGTTCAACTCAACTAATTCCCTATCAACATGCAAACATTTTTGGAACTGAAGGAAAAATTGAACTTGAAATTCCAGTTAATGCACCGCCTGATTTGCCAACGCATATATTTATTGAATCAAAGGGAAAAAAAGAAACAATAACTTTTAATAAAATATATCGTTGTTGTATTCAATTGGACATTTCTCTTGTGCGCCCATTTGGTATGCCGACAATTTACGTAAAAACAAATCTGTTTCCGTATGTGGGCCAAACTGTATTTCTTCCGAAACGAAACCGGGTTTTAAGTGTGTGTTAAACCCTTCAAAGATAAAATGAGCGTTATCAAAAATATTTTCTTGAGTGTATAAATGAACCAATCCTCTTCCTCTATCCTTTCCTTTTTTTGTATGTACATCGAGGGCGCCATCGGGAATACCACGAACAGGCGTATTTAACATATCTGATATTTCCTCTTCCATAGATTCTATGGCTGTATATGCTGCCATCAAATTAACATCATGAACGCGAAACTTCATACTGCGTGATAACATTAGCACCGTTTGAAATATCAATGGACGTGATCGCGTGTGATATCCATGTGCTATTTCGCTGCCTTCAAATCGCTCGGAAACAAGGTTATAGCATGATCGATCACATTTACGACTCAGATCGTGTATTGGCACAAACTGTATTCCACATACCATCGACATCAAACATTCCAATTTGTCATGCAGCATTGCTTTTCGCTTTTTTGATCCTCCTCGTATAAACCAACATTCGTTATCTTTGTCCATCATCTTTTGTTGCGGTATAAATAAATCTGTATATTCATCCACTGTATCCGTTAAAACGAGCCAGTGTACCAACGTCTCTCCAATAGT
>CAZRMA010000697.1:0-1898 GCA_964600655.1 uncultured Ignavibacteriaceae bacterium | reverse complement strand
CCGCTCATTCTTTTAAAGTATTCATTTATTCCAAGTAATGTAAAAGCCCATGCTCTCGGCGATGTTAATTCTGCTGCAGTGGGAATAATCTGATTAAATAATTGAGCGCCCCACATATGAAAATTAGGATACTTGGATCTGCCGGCGCAAGTTCCTAATGCCCAAATTGATCTTCCTTGACAATCATCAGAACCAACATCTTCAATCCAATTTCTATCATAACTCATAAAATTTCTGAAATGTTTCTTTTTTTTGCTGAATGCATAATTAACAAAAGCGGAATAACGGCTGGATAGCTCCTGAATTTTCGCTGTATCCTCGTATACTTCTTCAAGTAGGACGGTGAGCAGAAGCGCACGGGCATTATCATCGGTGCAATACCCTTCATTATAATTTGGAATAGATCCGATTGCATGATGATATAAGCCTGTTGAATCTGTCATTCTTATTAAATGATTTAATTTTATTTCAGGAAGTTCTGCTCTTTTTTCTTCAAGAGTTTTAACAGCAAATATTCGGGGATATTTATCAATTTTAGGAAGTCTTGCTTTTTGAAAAGACTCAACATAACGATGTGCAATTTCGCTCCAAATCATATCACGTCCCAGCATGTAAGCTTTTTTTCTCATTGCATGCCGCCTGTTTTCATCCTTAAGTAAAGTTAATAATTCAGTTGCAATTGCATTAGAATCAGCGAAAGGAACAAGAACACCTCTATCTTCAGCTAAAAGTTCTTCAGCATGCCAATATGGAGTTGAAACTACTGCTTTGCCGCACCCAAAAGCGTATGCCAGTGTTCCGGATGTTATTTGTGCTTTGTTTATATATGGAGTTATGTATATATCAGACATTCCGATAAAAGCTTTTAACTCTTCAATCTCAACGAACCTGTTATAAAAAATAACATTCTTTTTTATTCCAAGATCCGCAGCCATCCGTTCAAGGCTCATTCTGTAAGTTTCGCCCTGTTCCTTAATAAGGTTTGGATGAGTAGCACCCAGAATTACATAGACTACATTTGGAAATTCTTTTAACACTTTAGGCATCGCTTTTAAAACATTTTCAATTCCCTTTTGCGGCGAGAGAAGTCCGAAGGTTAAAAGAACTTGTTTTCCTTCAACACCAAATTGGTCTTTATAAAAATTCGGGTCCACAAAAGACATATCAGGAATTCCATGCGGGATTACATCTACTTTTTCCACAGGAGCATTATAAATTTTCGTAAGAAAAGTTTTTCCTTTTTCTGTCATGGAAACAAGGCGGGCAGAAAGTTTTATAAGCTCATTCATTACCAAGAATTGTTCGGAAGTAGGTGTTTCAAGTATTGTATGTAATGTAGTAACAATAGGTAAATGAAGATCTCCTAAAAGCGCTAAAATGTGACTACCTGAAGGTCCTCCATAAATTCCAAACTCATGCTGAAGAGATACAACTTCGGTATTATTAAAATTTAAAAAATCTGCTGCTCGCTGATATGAAGAAAGCTTTTGTTCTTCAATTTCAAATCTTACTTCTTGAGGATAATCGTAACCTTCCTTTATATCATTTACCGATACTACAAAGCAATCACTTTTAGGATATTGTGTAGAAATGGTTGTGTAAATATCAGAAGTAAAAGTTGCAATTCCACATTTACGCGGCAAATAATCGCCAATAAACGCTATTTTATTTGGGATCTCTTTTTTAATCATCTCATTTTCTTTCCATATAGTATTAGATTCAGAGTATAATTTAATCTAAATAAATGATATAAAAGGTGATACAAGATTGACGCTGGTTATTGAAGCAAAATCATTTTGCGACTTTTAAGATATAGTGAAGTTTTTAATTCATAAACATAAATACCGGAAGCTACTTTATTGCCTCCATCATTTTTTGCATCCCAAGTGACTGAATGA
>CAZRMA010000696.1:0-1904 GCA_964600655.1 uncultured Ignavibacteriaceae bacterium | reverse complement strand
CCTGATGGAAGAACTAAACCTGATATAATGGCAATGGGTGTTTCAGTTGCCTGCGCTTCAAGCAATGATGATAATTCTTTGGCATTTATAAACGGTACTTCATTAAGCTGTCCTTTGGCTGCAGGTGCGGGTGCTGTGATTTTATCGGCAAACAAAAATCTTACACCGATGCAAATTCGGGATGCTTTAAGAATGACTGCATCAAACAGTTCTTTACCGAATAGAGAATATGGCTGGGGTATTATTGATGTAATTAAAGCGATGAATTATTTGCAAATACCTACCGGCAATGTTACTAAAAAGAATATCCCGGAATCTTTTAAACTTTATCAAAATTATCCTAATCCTTTTAATCCGAATACAACTATAAGGTTTAACCTTCAAAAAGCGGCTAATGTTGAACTTTCGTTATTCAATGTTTTGGGTGAAAGAGTTAGTACTTTACTAAACCAATCATTTAACGAAGGTGAGCATGAATATAAACTTAAGGGTGATAACCTTTCAAGTGGAATTTATTTTGTAAGACTGCAATCCGGAGAAAATGTTAAGGAAATAAAAATAGACTTGCTGAAATAAATTTTATGTCCAATTTTTAGTAACTTTGATTTTTCAAATGTAGTTTTATTGCTTAAAGGGCTTAATATCGTTAACCATCATAATCAATTTACCTTGATTTTCAAACAGTCAATAACTAAACTAACCGATTAAATTTGCTGAAATTATAACAATTACGGAGCTGTATTCTATGTACAAAAAACTAATTATTCTGTTTTCTTTTATACTTTCCTTCTTAATCATTTCCTGTTCGCCTAAACATTCTGAAATAATTCTTTCCAAATACGATGATCATGCTATAACAATGGGAGAGTTTGAAAAACAATATGAAAAAAATGTTGGTAACCTTGAAGCTGCTAAAAAAGATAGCATATCAAAGTATAAAAATTTTCTTGATCTCTACACTAATTTTAAAATGAAATTGCGTGATGCTTATGTAAGAGGTTTTTATGATGATTCAACATTAAATAAAGAACTGCTGGATTATAAGAAAAAAGTTGGTGTAACTTTCTTGCTTGAAAAACGAATCGTTGACCCCGGTATTAAAGATCTTTATAATAAAAGAAAATGGGAATTAAGAGTAAGCCACATCATGATTGTTCCCGACAGTTCAGGTGAAGAAGCTGCAAGAAAATTAGCTCAGGCAGTTTTAGACAGTATCAAAAATGGGGCAAATTTTTCGACAATGGCTGCCAAATATTCTAAAGACAGGTATTCATCAAAAGCAGGCGGCGATGTTTATTACTTTACTGCTGGACAGCTTCCCCCTAAATTTGAAAATGCCGCTTATTCACTTAAAGTCGGAGAAGTTTATCCTGAACTTGTAAGAACAAGATTTGGTTTTCACATAATCAAACTTACAGATAAGAGAGAAAGAGTTCCTCAAATTAGAGCAAGTCATATCTTAATAAAATATCAGGATGATAAAGGCCATATTGATACTGTGGCTGCAAAGGCTAAAATAGATTCAATTCTTACTAAAGCTAAAAATGATTCTGATTTTGCCAAACTTGCAGAGGAATATTCACAGGATCCAGGGAGTGCAAAAAAAGGTGGAGATTTGGGATATTTCCCAAGAAGGTCCATGGTTAAAGAATTTGATGAAGCTGCATTTAACTTAAAAAATGTTGGTGATATTTCTAGTGTAATAAAAACGCGATTCGGCTATCATATAATTAAATTGACAGGCAAAACCCCATTGCCGGAATTTGATAAGGAAAAAGAAGAGTTAACCACCACGTTCAAGAAATCCGGATACCAGGAAGCTTATGACGCTTTGGTTGACAGCCTCCGCAATGTATATAATTATAAACTTAACCAGCAGACTTTTGATATTGTATTAAAAGATA
>CAZRMA010000695.1:0-1913 GCA_964600655.1 uncultured Ignavibacteriaceae bacterium | reverse complement strand
TCATTATATTTTTCAAGAATTGAAATAAACAGATCTCTTTCATCTTTTGCCTTAATATTACAATACTCATAAATGCATCTGAATTCTGTATTGTTTTTTAATAAAGTCTTTTCGTACTCCAGGTTATCTTCCAATGAAAATGAATAAGGACTTTTAGAAAAAAGTAATAATTCTTCTTTCGTATTTTTCTGTATCGTCAGCCATCTTTCTTTTATCTGTTCTTTCTCAGTCAGGATTTCAATGTAATCGAGTGATTCAGAAAAGCCTGCACTTGAATTCTTTAACTCAATCAATTCCAGCTGCAGTTCATCAGCAATTATTTTCTTTTTATCAAATTCGGAAGTAATATTTTTAAATACAATCTTCGGGCTCACACCAGTGAAAACTTTTATTCCATTTTTGTAACTCTGGTTTGATAATCCCTTTTTTACGAGATTCTGTAAGATTTCATACGATTTTGTGCGGCTAAGGGAGGTTATTTCCGCGATTTCGGGTGCGCTGAATTCATTTTTCTGGAGAAGAGCCAAATACACTTCAGCCTCTCTTCTCGGTATATCCAAAATCTGTAGTTTATCTATTAATTCTTGCATTTATTGCCGTTTTAGTCAGGTGTCCCCTATAAGGGATAGTTTCACTATATAGGGACACATAAATATAATTAAATGAGAAATAACTTACAAATAATAAAAACCGGCTGAAATTGACAGGTTAAAAGAAAACAAACACTTTGGTATTTGCGCATAGTAGTTTTATTACTATAGCAGACTAACAGCCTGAGCAAGGTTTTCAGATTGTAGATGAGAATAAATTTGAGTTGTGCTCAAATCCGAATGACCTAATAATTCTTTTACTACATATAAAGAGACTCCCTTCTGAACTAAATTACTGGCGAAGGAATGACGCAAGGTATGAAAGTGGATTGAATCCTTAAGGTTTGCGTTTCTTACAGCTTTCTTGAATTGATGAGTGATATAATCTTCTTTGAATCTCATTCCTTTATAGCGATAAAAAACGAAATCATCATTTAAATCGACTCTCGTATCAAAACGATTTTTAATTATTGAATAGACTTTAGCACTCATAGGAATTTTCCTGGCTTTTTTACTTTTGGTTTTGAATGCTACTCCGTTGGTAAGAGTTATTATTTTATTATCAATATCTATCCAGGACCATTTCATATTGCAAAGTTCAGACAGACGCATTCCGGTTTGATATGCTACTGTAAACATTTCTTTTAAGAAATTATATGGAGTATTTTTTAGAATTAATTCAAATTCCTCATTATTAATGAAAGTAGGATAATTTTTAACCTGCCTTGGCGGTTTGATTTTTTTAAATGGATTCTCCGGGATGTATTCCCAAACGACTGCTTTACTGAATGCAGCTTTCAAAGTGCGGAAGTAGAACAAAGCTCCTGAAGTAGAGCGAGCATAAACCATATTGATGAATTGATCAATTGTTTTAAGATCGATTTTATCAAGGTTAATATTTCCCGTAAACTTTTTAAGTTGTTTGAATGATAATTCAATATCCCTTATATAGTGCTGTGATTTGGATGAACGCATAAAATCAACGTACTCTGTGCCGAAGGCGGAAAGGTTAATTGAATCAAATTGTTTAGGTTGAGGAAGTAAAAGATTAATCCTGAAGTCCTCCATAAACTTCTCAGCTTTCTTTTTGTTTTTTGTGCAGGTGGAAACCTGAGTTCTCTTACCATTTACCTCATATACCAGTTGATAGAACGGTGATTTTTTTGTGAGAGTGACAAACATAAATCCTCCTTCAGTTTGGTAGGGAGTGAGTAGGGAGTGGGGCAAAAAGATAGGATTAGAGATTGGAAGGTTAAAAATCCCACTGTTTTGTAATCAGCAGGTTGCGGGTTCGAGTCCCATTGCCAGCTCAAAGAAAGCCTT
>CAZRMA010000694.1:0-1924 GCA_964600655.1 uncultured Ignavibacteriaceae bacterium | reverse complement strand
AACATTATCTTTTATCCGTTCCAGCAATTCAATGTCTTCATAAAACTCATCTGAGCTGAAAACATTGAGCCTTATTCCAATATTGCTCTGAAGGTGAGAACTGCTTGTAGTTTTAATTGAGCGCAGTACATATTCCCGGTGAAGCTTTCTATCTACTTTTCTTTCAGAAACATTTCTGTTGAAATCTTCAAGGTCGAAGCAGAGTGTAGTATTTAGTCCTGTCACTTTTCCGGCAAATTCTATGATTTTATTGTTATAAGGATTTGCGAAGTGATACTTTTTAATGTCCGATCCCATCTTGTAATTAGCCCCTATCGTGTTGAGCTTAACCAGTTTTCAAAATTTAACATTGCCGTTAAGACACAAATTACAAATGCTTAGCATTTTGAACACAATATTAAAAAACGCTGAACGTTTTAAGTAAGTAACATTGACCTTAAGATTGCAACTCCCCCTTGTAAGATCAAGTAGTTGGCAAGATCCCCATCAATGTAACTAATATTAAAATAATAAAAGGAGGGAATTTAATCAACTATTTGTAGTTAAAAGAAATAACGCAGTAGAAGGGAAGGCTGTACGATGAATTTACTTGTTAACAATCATTCTTTTGCCATTGAGATTTGTTAATTTTATAAAGTATATGCTCTTTGAGAGGATGATTTTCAGGAACCAGTGGATGCATAAAATTGCTTCCAGTGTTTACCATTCCGATTCTTCTCATCACTGCAAGTGATTTAGTATTTGTTACTGTGGTAAATGAAACGACTTCTCCTAATTGTAAATTTTCAAATGCAAATCTTAATACTTCTTTTGCTGCTTCAGTTGCATAACCCTTACCCCATTTTTTGTCTAATAATCTCCAGCCAATTTCTATAGCTGGGCTAAATATCAACTCTGAAGGTGTTGGATTTAGTCCTGTGAAGCCTATAAATTCATTGGTCGATTTTTCTTCCAGCGCCCAAAGTCCCCAGCCTCTTTCGGATATCTGTTTTGATATTCTTTCTGCAAGAGCATTACTTTCGGTTTCACTTAGTTTGTCAGGGAGGTACCTCATTACATTATCATTGGAATTCATTTCCGCAAACTTTGAGAAATCATTTCTTATCCACTGTCTTAATAATAACCTGTGAGTATTAAGTTCAATGACATTCATTATCCTTTTTCACTTTTATTTTTAAATTGACTTTCCCAAGCGGATTTCTTTTCTTTTTCTTCTTTCATTTCCAGTTCTAATTCTTCACGAGCCAGAAGTTCATGCAAACTGTCGTTTACCATATATTTCAAAATGAAAAAATAGCAGTAAAAGAACGCAAGGGATATTAGTAAGAAGACTGAAAGATAGCCTATTTCCAATCCAAGTATGATACAGATTGCAAGTGGTACTAACACTATGATGCAAAATAAAATTATCCACGATGTTTTTTTTAACCTAAAAAGAATATAAAGCATTATAGGTACGAAAATGATTGCTGCAATAATTGCAACGGTGAGCATAATGCCAAAAAAGAATGACAAAATGAAAAGTAATGAAGTTGAAAGGTGATAATTTAGGACTTTACTAAGTTTTTTAAGATAATACCTTTCATCAGATGTGAAATACAGCTCCAATTTATTTTCCCAGTGTCAATAGAATAAAGATTCTTATTTGTAACTTTAAATAATTATGTTGGGAACCAATGCAGTAATATAACAAAGAGTCTTGCGAAAAGGTTCGCTAAAATAAAAGTTTTAATAATATCTTTATCCTTTTTTATTTTAGAAAACAAATAGATGAATACAACTTTATTTATTTCATTCCCGGCCAGCTAAAATATTTTCAAGCCTTTGGCGTTTTACATAGTTTTCAAACCGGAAAGATTTGGCAAGTGTAACTAGTTGTTCATCCGTCAATCCCTTAAACAAATTACAATATTCCGGCACAAGT
>CAZRMA010000693.1:0-1925 GCA_964600655.1 uncultured Ignavibacteriaceae bacterium | reverse complement strand
AGATCTGTCGGACCATCACTCGGTCAGGATTCTATTTATGCAGGATTTAAATCAACTGTTATCGGTTTCCTTATAGTAGCTATTTTTATGATTTTTTACTACAGGAAAGCGGGAACAGTAGCAGCTGTTTCTTTGATCTTTACAATTATTTTTATCCTTGGAGTGCTCGCGGGATTCAGCGCAACGCTTACATTGCCGGGTATTGCTGGTATCATTCTTACCATAGGTATGGCAGTGGATGCTAACGTGCTTATCTATGAAAGAATAAGAGAAGAACTTGCAACTGGAAAAACAATAAAGGCATCCGTTGATAGCGGATTTGAAAAAGCAAATTCTGCAATCGTAGACTCTAATATTACAACTTTCCTAACAGGCATAATTCTTTACCAGTTCGGCTCAGGACCGGTTCAGGGTTTTGCTTTAACCCTGATGATCGGTATCGGCGCCAGTTTATTCAGCGCCCTTGTTATTGCAAAGGTCGTCTTTAAAATAATGGTCGCAAAAGGAATGAAAATTTCTATCGGTTAATAAAAAACAGTACTGCCTGCCCGCATCATTCTTTAGTCAACTGAAGCTGGCGGCCGGATATATAGGAGCATAATTATAAATGAGATTATTCGAAAATCTTCACATTGACTGGTTAGGTAAAAGAAAAATTTTCTATGTAGTATCAACCACTCTTTTTCTTATTGGTTTGCTTAATGTTATAATCAGGGGCTTCCATTTTGGTATTGATTTCAAAGGTGGTAGCGAAATTGTCCTGCAATTTGATAAGGCTGTGAACATAAGTACGGTCAGAAATTATGTTGAAAAGCTGGAACTTGGTAACATTGAAATAAAAACTTTTGGTGGTGAAACCGGGGTAATGATTAGAACCGAGTTGCAGGAAATTCCCGCCAATATCTATCCGAATGTAGTTAATAATATTAAAGCAACTATTAATAGTTTTTACCCGGGACTTCCTTTTACCCAAGTTGATTCTACAGGTAACTCCGTCACATATGAATTTGCGAGTACAGATACTGCAAACGATATAGCCACAAGACTTATTGCTGCAGGTTACCAGGCAGGAAAAGTTTCAGAGGAACCCGATAACAAGAAATTAATTATTAACGTCGGCATTGCAGACTGGATAAAAGAGAACCTGAAAGAAAAGATGGCTGAAAATCCATTTAAAATCATTAAAGAAGATCACGTTGGACCAAAAGTAGGTAAAGAATTAAAACAGGATGCAGTTATTGCAGTTGTGCTTTCACTGATTGCTATTTTGATTTACCTTGCATTCAGGTTTAAATTTATTTTTGCTCTTGGAGCTGTAGTTGCTCTTTTCCACGACGTACTGATCACGCTTGGTTTGTACGCTGCCCTTTACGGAGTGATACCGGGACTAAACCTCGAAATTGATCTTACAGTAGTTGCTGCATTCCTTACATTGATCGGTTATTCTGTAAACGATACAGTTATTGTGTTTGACAGGGTGAGAGAAAATCTTAAAATTCATAAAACAATGCCTCTGTTTGATTTGATAAATATGAGCGTGAACAGAACAATGAGCCGAACAATATTAACAGGCGGTACTACTTTAATGGCAACAATAGTTCTGTTGATATTCGGCGGCGAAGTGTTGAGAGCTTTCTCATTTACACTTTTCTTCGGTATTATTACGGGAACATACTCATCAATATTTATTGCTAGCGCGCTCGTTCTCGAATACGCAAACAGATCAAAGAAGAAAATGCAATTCTAAAATTTTTATAAACCTTCAGGGTTGCTGTATTAAACCCTGAAGGTTGCACTTCCAACGCCTGCTTCACAAAAAAATCATTTACTTATCCCCTGCTTTTTACTATATTAAAAGCACTCAGACTTTCACAATACGATTGCGGGGATCATGCTGAAATCAATTTTATTAAATAGAAATCCGG
>CAZRMA010000692.1:0-1925 GCA_964600655.1 uncultured Ignavibacteriaceae bacterium | reverse complement strand
TAGCTACTTCATAATGGGTTACAAATTCATCATAAGAAAGCATTAAATCTTTTACAACTTGTGGCACGACTGCAATCTCAACCTCTTCACCTGCAAACTTTTTAATGTTTTCTATTGATTCCCAAACTGTAATAACTAAGAATTCAATTCCATTTTGAGTTTCTTTTTTAAGAATTGATGCACTTTTAAATCCGTTTATTTTACCCAGTTGGGGAAATGTTTCAGTAAGAAGATGTTGAATATAATTGTTTGCTTTTTCAGATTTTGCAATTCCTCTCCAATGTCTTTGGATCATAAAAATACTTCCTAAATTTTTGTGGTTTTTGTTTTCCTTATTAGGCCGGTAAAAGCAATTAAGAACCAAAAAATGCTAGTTATCATAGATGGATAAGCTTGATGATAACCTGAATTTAAGGACATAAATAAACCGGAAAATAAATTCAATAATAAAAATTTATTTGAATCAGATTTAATAATCTTTCTTGTATCCAGATAGAATGCAGTCAAAATAGAGACAGAGGCTACCCACCCAATGATATCAATAGTTATTCTTACCATTCTTGGTAATTATTTGGCTAACTGAAGGTCATATCTTTGTTCCTTCAATGGTTTGCCAAATGCAGTTGATTCTTTTTCTTCTGTTAAAATAAATCCGTGTCTTTTATAAATTGAGGCGGCAGCATAAAGTTCGTGAGTAGTCCATAAGTAAGAGGAATCATATTTACAACTATTAAAAAAATCCATATATAATTGCATAAGTTTTTTCCCTAATCCTATACCTCTATATTCTGGACCTAAAAGGAAATATCGTAATTGGGCAGAATTATTTTCTCTGTGCATTAACAACAAAAATCCAATAATTTTCCCGTTATGCTCACAAATCCAAGCTTTATCTTTCTTTGGATCAAAGTTATTATAAAATTCTACTAAACCTTTTGCAACATACGTTTCAAAAGTAATTCCATAGTTATATTCTTTCTTGTAAAGATATCCGTGTAAATAAGTAATATAACCTATATCTCCCGGATTTAATTCAGTCCTAATAGAGATGTCATTTAAATTAATTTTTGTTTCCATTTTCAACCTTTTATTTTACTTAAAATTGTTTTAATAGAATTCATTTTTATAATTACTTCTTCACATTCGCTATTGGATAATTGACCGAAAATATTTGAAATTTGATCGTTAGAGGCTTTATTCAATTTTTCAAATTCGGACTTGCCATATTTTGACAAAGTGATATATGTACTTCTTTTATCATCTGTTGAAGGAACTTTTTGAAGCATATTCTTTTTATCAAATTGTTTAAGCATTCTGCTTAAATACCCTTTATCCATCTGCAAATATGAAGTTATTTCGCTGGCAGTCATTTTATTATTATGATATAGTTCATAAAGTACTCTAACTTCTGGAAGTGTTAAATGACTACTTAAGATGTATTTATCCAACAAACCAATAATTCTAGTGTAAAATCTGTTAAATTCTCTTATTTCGTTTATATGTTTCTGTTCCATAGTATAAAAATAATTATGATAGTTGACAAAGTCAACTAAATAATTCCTCCAAATTATTAATGCTCGATATTTTTAAGCTAATGATATATTTTAGTACTATAACAAATTGGAAAACATATAACAAAGTATTTCAAGGCGACCATCCGACTCTGGCGAGATCTCGGCTAAAACCGGACGATTTCGCTCCTGGCAATTTTGGGGTGTTCGGGTTTGTCTTTCCCCCGACAAGTCGGGGCAAGCTGTGTTTGGTTTCTTGCCTGCCTGCCCGCTTTCAGCTAGGTAAACCGGCAGGCAGGTTCAACGTTGTTCTGCTATGAAATTTTTTTTAATTATAAAATTTACTAATTAAATCGGCATTGCTGTTCCTACCTACGGTAGATAAACTGGGCTGCGCCTTGGCCGCGAAGCCGT
>CAZRMA010000691.1:0-1926 GCA_964600655.1 uncultured Ignavibacteriaceae bacterium | reverse complement strand
TCAAATAGATGATTATCAAAATTTTATAGGTGCTGATACAAATCAATCTATCAGCAGCGGTATTATAAATTCCTCGATTGGCTTAATTGAAAGAACGATCAAACATCTTAAACAAAATCTTAATGCAGAGATTATTAATGTTTTTATTACAGGTGGGAATGCGCATAAAATACTTGAGTATCTTAAATTTGATTTTACGTTCGAAGCATCATTAGTTTTAATAGGAGTTAAGGCTGTTTGGGAAGTAAATAAGAAATGAATGGTTTTATACTTTAATTTTTAAATTATCAATAAGTCTTGTCTTACCAATTTTACAAGCTATCAAGACATAATATTCTTTGCCCTCTTCCAGATTATCAATTGTATTAAAAGTATTTGAATCAACAATTTGAATGTAATCCAAATTTGCGGATGGTACTTGCTGAATTAATTCTCTCATTTTTAATATTATTTCTTGCGAGTTTTTCACATTTTGTTTAATCATTCCCTTAGCAAAATTAAGAGAGTTGAATAATACAAGCGCATCTTCTCTTTCATGTTCTAATAAATAAACATTTCTTGAACTCATAGCAAGGCCGTCTTTTTCCCGCACTATAGGACAGACAATTATTTTTAGATTAAACTTTAAATCATTCACCATCTGCTGTATCACACAAACTTGCTGAGCATCCTTCTGTCCGAAAAATGCATAATGTGGAGAAATACAATTGAATAATATCGAAACAATAGTAGTTACTCCCTTAAAATGTGAAGGGCGCGATTCTCCCTCAAGTGTTTTAGTTTTATTTGATACTTCTACATAAGTTTGGAAATCATCCGGATAAATTTCTTCAACTTGCGGGTAGAAAAGTACATCTACACCTTTTTGTGACAAAAGTTTTTTATCTCTTTCAAAATCACGAGGGTAAGATGTTAAATCTTCGGTTGGAGAAAATTGTGTGGGGTTTACAAAAACTGAAACTACGGTTATATCGCATATAGATTTTGAATTGTCAACTAAAGAAAGGTGACCTTCATGCAGAAAACCCATGGTGGGGACTAACCCGATTGACTTCCCTTCTTTCCGACATCTTGAGGAAAGTTTATGCATCTCCTCAACAGTTGTTATAGTCTTGATATGAATCCTCAATTCATCAAAGACAATAAATTAAATAGGTTATCCTTTAAATCTTTTCTTGCTGAAATTATATCAATGAAACCATGTTCTAATAAAAATTCTGACCTCTGAAAACCTGTAGGAAGATCTTTCCCAATAGTCTGTTTAATAACTCGCGGCCCCGCAAAACCAATTAATGCTTGAGGTTCAGCAATGTGAATGTCACCGAGCATTGCGTAACTAGCTGTTGTTCCTCCCGTTGTTGGATCGGTTAACAAAGAGATGTAAGGTATTTTAGCTTCAGCTAATCTAGCTAACCTTGCGCTGGTTTTAGCCATTTGCATTAATGAAAATGCCCCTTCCATCATTCTTGCACCGCCGCTTGCAGAAACAATTATTAAAGGTGTTTTATTTTTATAGGCTTTGTCTGTAAGCCTAGCAATTTTCTCTCCGACAACAGAACCCATACTTCCACCAATAAAAGAGAAATCCATACATCCGAAAGCCACATCCATTCCATTAATCTTACCCGTACCTGTTTTTACAGCATCGTTGAGCCCAGTTTTCTTTATAGTATCCGGGATGCGTGCAGAGTATTTTTTTGTATCAACAAATTGTAACGGATCGGCCGATTTTATCTTTTTATCTATTTCTTTAAAACTTCCTTCATCAAGAATAATTGAAATGTATTCTGCACTTCCTATCCTAAAATGATATCCACATTTTAAGCAAGTCCAAAGATTAGCTTCTAGCTGTTTTTTATGAATGATCTCATTACAGCTTGGACATTTTTCCCAAAGTCCATCCGGCAAATCTTTTTTCTGAGTGTC
>CAZRMA010000690.1:0-1928 GCA_964600655.1 uncultured Ignavibacteriaceae bacterium | reverse complement strand
TTTGAATAGATTCGGCAGAAGACTGTTTAATTGAAATTTCAACATTCTCAATTTCATCAAGACTTTCTTTAATTATCTTTTTGTAATCAAAATCCTTATCAACTTTTGCGTTTTCATTTGATGGCTTTTCTTGAACAATTTCCGAAGAAAACTTTTTGTCAACCTCCCGGCAGGCTTTAAAAAGATTTAATGAAGTTGAACTTATTACTCTATATGTTTTTTCAATTTCATCGAGCAATGATAAAGCTAATTTTTCTTTACCGAAATACTCAAATAGGTTTTTTAACGGAATATTCTGCTGCCATTTATTTTTAGGTTTAATTGGCTTCTTAAATAATTTTCTAAAAATATTAGTTGAAACGACAGGAAATTGAGAAACATTAAATAAAATGTTTTTAGACTTTTTCAGATATTTAATGCGCGCAGAATCATCCTTTGCAGGAATAAATCTTTCATCAGCTTGAACTTGTTTGTAGGTGGAAACTATTGTAGGAAGATATTGCTCATATTCATTATTCAAAGATTTAAAATCTTCTTCAAATGAATTCGTAGAATTATTTACATAATTATCTTCAAGTGAAGAGAAAATTTTTGAATGAAATTCTTTATTTATTTCAACAAAAAAATTTTCGTCATTATTATTATTTGTTTTTTCTAAATATTCAGCAATTGTTGAATCAACTTCATTTATAAATTCCTTTTGCTGTGACAGCTTAACAAGAAGTTGAGAAATAAATTTTTCATCAACAAATTTTGTAATTTGATTTTGAAGCGAAACTATTTCATTTATCATAATTAACAATAAACATTTAGCGCAGTAATAAATTTAAGTGAAAGTGGTAATAGTTAATGACTGATGAAAAGATAGCTTTAACTTGTTTAATTAGCAATATTTAGTTTTCGACTTAACTCTCAAGGATGCCTCTTTCAAACCAAAGTAAAAACAAATTGAGGAAGTAAATAAAGGGCATAACGTGAGATTTACTCGCGAGAGCAGCCTCTTTTTGCCTCAAAATCATTTAAAATCTCCTCATTTTACTTCTCGAACTTAGGAAGCCAACCTATAAATCCATTCTTGTATATGGCAATTGATCATGTTGAAATAATCCACTTTTATGCGATTTTACAACTTAAACTCCATTAATTTCTTCTGGCATATATGTTGATTTTTCACCTTCAAATGAATAATAATTAATAATCAAAGTTTTACCATTATGATTAGAGGAACAGTAATAATAGACAAGGAAACTTGCAAAGGATGTGAGCTTTGCATAGTTGCCTGCCCTCAATCAAGCCTCGGCCTGTCCAGCAATATAAACGAGCAGGGCTATAGATACGCCGAACTGATTGAAGATAATTGTACCGGCTGTGTTAACTGCGCTATTGTCTGTCCGGATGTAGCAATAACAGTTTACAGGCAGCCAAAAAAATCATCTCAAAAACAAAAAGCCGTCACAGCTTTATAATACTCTAAGTTCTTTGGTAACAAATTTTTTAAAGGTATAAAATGGAAAATCTTAATCTCAAAAAAGAAGATGTCCGTTTGATGAAGGGGAACGAAGCACTTGCTGAAGCGGCTATTAGGGCTGGAATTGATGCATACTTCGGCTATCCAATAACCCCGCAATCAGAAATACTGGAATACTTAACGAGAGAAGTTCCCAACCGTTCGGGTGTTGTTCTCCAAGCAGAAAGTGAAGTTGCATCTATAAATATGATTTACGGTGCAGCCGGCGCTGGTGCAAGAGTTATGACTTCTTCATCAAGCCCGGGTATTAGTTTAATGCAGGAAGGAATTTCTTATATCGCTTCCGCGCAGCTTCCGTGCTTAATTGTAAATGTTGTTCGCGGCGGCCCTGGCTTAGGAACCATCCAGCCTTCACAAGGTGATTATTTCCAGGCTGTAAAAGGCGGCGGACATGGCGACT
>CAZRMA010000689.1:0-1928 GCA_964600655.1 uncultured Ignavibacteriaceae bacterium | reverse complement strand
ATGAAAATAATTTAAGCACAAACAGAAGTTTCTCAGTTAATGCCGACAGGATTTTCATCTCTCCACAGGAGTATTTGTCAGCTAAAAAGTGTATTACAAAGTCGGAAACTGCAAATGTGTAAATAATAAAAGGCCAGTAATTTCCCAAGATAAAAGCTGCATTGTTGTTTTGGGTTGTACCTTAGTTACAACGCCGCAGGCTAAAAAAAATTTAATGATTTCAATTATACTAATTATAGAATAAAAATAGGAGAAGCTAAAATGACTAAAGTGATTCTGTTGAGCATAGTTCTGTATTCCTTCTGCTTTGCGCAACAACAACCTTTCGGCTCCAGAATTTCAGGTGGCAGTGATATTATAAGCGATGCAATTCTTATCCAAAATGGCTTTGTTTTAGATAGTGCTGTTGTTAATAATTATAAGTATCAATTTGAATATTATGGAGATGGCAAATTGAAAAGCGATATTTGTCCCAAAGGGTTCAGGGTACAAGAAATTGTTAATGGTCGCCTCATCATTAAATGGCTTCCTAGTCGTAATGATTACTTTTATAATGAAAAAGGGAAAGTAGATTCAGTTGAGTATGATCTTTGGAAGGACACAGCATGGGTAAATGATTATATAATACACTATTCTTATGATAATGATGAAAATTTACTCTCAAAAGTTTATTCAGATAGCGGGAAAATATGGAGAACTGATATAAATAAATATGATTCATCGGGTAATCCTATTTTGAGTGAACAAGTAATAGTCTGGCTTAATGACACAACACTAACAACAAGAGAATATGATTCGCAAAATAGGTTAACTAAAGTTGTTACTAGAATTGGTCCATATCCATCTTATAGTTTTGATCAGAGATTCTATCAATATGATTCTTCTGGAAATATAAATTGCATAGTCCCGTCAATATATTACATTACCCAATCGCCTGAAATTGATACAGTTAATCAATACCTGGACTACTATTTTGAATTTGACAATTCCGGGAAACTACAAACAGAAACTTTGTATAGCTTTTATGATTTGGATACTACAAAGGTAGTAGTATATTCAACGTCGTACATATATGATAATTATGACAAGATTCAAGAAATGTATAATAAGCAATTCTTCTATTATGATGCTAATGGAAATCTTGATACTTTGTTAATGGTGGGAAGTATAGGATATTTTGCTGATAAAGCCACATTGATTGACTCATATGGTAATAAAATTGACTTCTCTAAATCTTCTGGCTCCACCTTTGGTAGATACAACTTTTTCTATTATAGTAAACAAGTTACAGGCGTTGAAAAATCTCAATATATTGGTAAAACTTTTAAATTGTCGCAAAATTATCCGAATCCATTCAACCCTTCTACAATAATAAAATATACAATACCAAAAGAAACATTCGTTACATTGACAGTTTATGATATTTTAGGAAGAAAAATAAAAACATTAGTTAGTGGAGAGAAGTCGGCTGGAAGTTATAGCGTGGAATTCAACGCTGAGAAATATTCTAGCGGAGTTTATATTTATGTTATGCATGCCGGCAATTATATTAGTACAAAAAAATTAATGTTAATAAAATAGAGTTGTGTAACAATTGTCTCAATGCAACCACGAACTTGGTATTTTAAAAACTTTTATGATTGTCGTTCGGCGTTTAGTTTCTTGTTTAAGGTAGTCATGCTATGAATAATTTTTCTAATTACAAAAATCATTAATTAACTCGGCTTTATTGTTCTGGGCTGCGCCTTAACCACAACTCCGTTTATAGAAACATTAGATTAAACAATTTATAATACGTAGATTTTGTTAATATTATGTTACTAATAATTTTATAATTTATTTAATAACAAGTAATTAGCTTATTTTAATATAATTTAAAACAAAAAAACCCCGAATATTCAATATTCGAGGTTAAACTTTGTGGGCCC
>CAZRMA010000688.1:0-1929 GCA_964600655.1 uncultured Ignavibacteriaceae bacterium | reverse complement strand
ATACCCTGAATCAATATAGTCTTGACCTAAAGCTCCAATCTCAATAATAGCTGGAGGGTTATCTGTAGGACTACCAAGAAAACCTGCATTAATAATTAAATTATTTGTAAAATATGCTTCAATTGCTTCACCAATTGAGCAGCCTCTTTGTGCTATGTTTACTAAGGTATTATGATCTACTTTACAATAGTTAATAATCCCACCGCCGTCTCTAATGATCCGACTGGTTAAATTATAAAATGTATTGTTAGCCATGATTAAAGTGTCGATATCATTTCCTCTATCGTCAACGCCTCTTCCGTTATCAGGACTTGACATTCTGCCCATATTACTAATAATAGAATTAGTGATATAAATTTTATTCCATGAATTATCTATTCTAAATGCAGCCTGTGCTGCATAATCAATTTGACAATCGTCAACAACTATTCGAATACTATCAGCACTTGCTCTTATCGGCCTGTCAAGCAACAACCCATCCTGATCCATATTGGTTATGTAAAGTCCTGATATGTAAAAATCACCGCGCGGACGGAATGGATATGTTGACGATCCGCCCTGAATTACAGCAGGTTGAATAATCGGCCTTGCACCACTACCGTCAGCAGCTTTAATTCTTAATGGCCAATCTCGATTAGATATGCTTCCATCAGTTAAATAGTATCCATCTCTTTCTAAAACGTAAACAGTATTTTCAGGATCATTACGTTCTCCAGTTGCTGTTGTGTCTCCATCTATAGCAGCATTTAATGTTCCGACACCTTGTGCAACATTTATAACTCTTGATTGAGCGCTAACCGATGTAATGAAACCGAGAATCAGAATAAAACTAAATAAAATGAAACTGTTGAAAATTTTGATCATGATATTACCTCTCGAATAATTATTGAATTTGTCAATTAATGAGTTTTAAAATTTAAACTTTATTCCTGCATTAGCAGTCATTCCAAAGTATTCTTCAGATGTTGGGAACATTTCGCTGCCAAGAAAAGCCCCTTCAGATTTATTAGTTATATTATTAATATTTACTATAAAATTAAGATTCTTAATTATTTCATATTGAGCAGTAAAATCCCAGCGTGTAAAAGCATTTGTGTACCCATCTAATTCTTTTCTTGTCCCGATGGTTTGTAATGCAGCACCTTGATAAATCATAGATATTCTACCTGAGAAAGGCCCTTTTTCATAACCCAATGAAATATTAGCAATATCGTTCGCCTGGCCTGGCATTGTGCCTTCTCTTACAGTGTCATTATAAACAGTAGTGAATGGCGGCACTGTTAAATGATCAACTTTAAGATATGGGAAAAAGGTTTGAGATTTTATGTGCGAATAATTTGCGCTGATAACTACACCATCAAAAGGACTTGGAAGCATCCTTAGATTGGTCTGAAAATCTAATTCAATTCCGTAAACTTTTGTATCACTATTTGAATTTACCGGAGCTATTAAGGTAAAACCTCTAGCTACTTTATTCACCAAACGTGTTATTCTACTTGTTCTTAGATAATCTATGTCTTTTAGATTTTTATAATATGCTCCAAATGTGAATAAACCTAAATTATTATGAAAGGATAAATACAAATCGTAATTCCAAACTGAAGTATGTTTTAAGTCCGGATTTCCTCTTTCAATTAAACTTTCTCCAGAAGTTATTCTTTCCCATGGAACCAGATTAAAATAATCAGGGCGGGATAAAGATTTTGTTATCGCGATTCTCACGTCGAACCAGTCTACTGGTTTTACTTTTAAGTGAATCATAGGGAGAAACTCATCATAAGATCTAGAACCCACGCTATCTTTTGCATTCACCAGATTTACATTCCCGTCTTCATCGGTAATTGCACTGCCCCATAAGTTTTGATAATTGTTAATAGTTTTTTCATACCTGAACCCAGGCAGCAACATTATAAAATCACCATAACTTAT
>CAZRMA010000687.1:0-1929 GCA_964600655.1 uncultured Ignavibacteriaceae bacterium | reverse complement strand
GAAGTTTATGATTGGGTTCAGTACTTTGAGCAATTTTGGGGGCAGAAATTAAATTCATTAAAAAACATTTTGGAGAATAAATTATGAGTACGAAACCTATAATAAAAGAAGTTACAATTAATGCGTCTGCAGAAAAAGTCTGGAACGCGATAACAGATAAAGATGAGATGAAGCTATGGTATTTTAATTTAGAAGAATTCAAACCCGAAGTTGGTTTTGAGTTCTCTTTTGAAGGCGGAAACGAAGATCGAGTATATATTCACTTGTGTAAAATTACAGAAGTAATTCCTGGCAAAAAACTTACATATAGCTGGCAATACAAAAATTATCCTGGAATTTCTTATGTGACTTTCGAAATCTTCCCCGAAGATGATTCAACATTGCTTCGCTTAACTCATATGGGTATTGAAAGCTTTCAGACGGATAATCCGGATTTTGCTAGAGAAAGCTTTACAAAAGGATGGGAGTACATTATAGGAACTTCATTAAAAGAATTTTTGGAAAAAAGAATAAAAAAGACTATTACATAATATTTTTATCAGAGATCAATTAAAAAATTCATTTTTCTTTGTATATTCCCTTCGAATTCCCAAAACATTAATTAACTGAGGAGGTTCTTATGAACTATCGTAAGATGTTTCTATTTACTTTTTTCCTTTTGCTCAATGCAAGTTTTGTGCTGGCCCAGTCTAAAGATCAAATGAAAAGTGAATCACCTTTCAGCAGGGACTACATGAAAGAAATTGATGCTGCAAAAGAAAAATTATTGTCATTAGCAGATGCAATCCCGCAGGATAAATTTAGCTGGAGACCAGAAGATGGTGTTCGTTCTGTCAGTGAAGTTCTTATGCACGTTGTTGGAGCTAACTATTATTTTTTAACATTTGTCGGCGAAAAAATGCCTGAATGGTTTAAAAAAGGCATGGATACAACTGTAACTGATAAAGCAGAAATAGTTAAGTATCTTAAATCTTCATATGACAATCTAAATAATTATATGACTGCGTTGGATGCTAAATCTTTGGATGACCCCGTTGAATTTTTCGGAATGAAAAGTACTAAAAGACATTTGTTTTTTATTTTATTAGACCATAATCATGAGCATCTTGGGCAACTAATTGCTTATTCAAGGATGAATGGAATTACTCCGCCGTGGTCGAAGAAGTAACTAAATAATTTTAGTTTAAAAAATTTCTGTAAACGCATTTTCTCAGCGAAAGATTACTTAAATACGAGTACTGAAAAGAACGAATTAAATTATGCTTCAGCTAGTATTGAAGAAATTTATTCATTCAATTATTTATTTATTACCTTGTTCAATATTTTTGGGCAAGGTAAAAATATATTCTAACCCATCTTCACGGTTAATTTTTATAGTTCCATCTATTTGTTCAATAAATGATTTTAAAAGCTGCATTCCTAAAGTTTTTGCATTAGAAAAATTAAAATCCTTAGGA
This sequence comes from uncultured Ignavibacteriaceae bacterium, assembly GCA_964600655.1. GTDB lineage: Bacteria > Bacteroidota > Ignavibacteria > Ignavibacteriales > Ignavibacteriaceae > CAVSWT01. Next base: position 472 of record CAZRMA010000687.1, on the reverse strand, counting down.
AGGCCTATGCCATTATCTTTGTAAATTAGTTTTGCAGATTTTCCATTTACAGCTTTAAAGCTTAACGAAATGATCCCAATTTTCTTATTAATAAAAGCGTACTTAAGTGAATTGGTGCAGAGTTCATTAACTATTAACCCAATGTTAATCGCTGTTTTTGAGTCAATATCTAGATTATCAATTTCCGCTTTTAATTCAATTTTAGTCGAACCGGAATTATAAGTTTTAACTAGTTCTTCCAACAAGTCTGTTATGTACTCTTTTAAATTCACATCGGAAAGACTTTTGGAATTGTACAGTTTCTCATGAATTAAAGAGATTGATTTAATCCTGTTTTTACTTTCGTTTAAATGAGAATAGACTTGCTCATTGTCAGTTTGCGAAGCTTGTAAATTTAATAAGCTGCTGATCAGTTGAAGATTATTTTTTATCCTGTGGTGAGTTTCTTTAATTAATACTTCCTTTTCTTTTA
>CAZRMA010000686.1:0-1929 GCA_964600655.1 uncultured Ignavibacteriaceae bacterium | reverse complement strand
AATTACTAGCTCAGGTAAAGGATCCTTATCCATATTACTCTGTTGCTGATTTAGTGGTTTTACCTTCCAGAATAGATCCTTTTCCATTTGTTATGTTAGAAACCGGCCTCATGCGAAAACCATTTTTAGGGGCCAGGACAGGCGGCATCGAAGAGTTTATAGACGACGGCGTTAACGGAATTCTATTTGAACCCGGAAACATAATGCAATTGAATAGTAAAATAGATTATATAATTAATGATCGGGAGAAAGCTCAAGTTATAGCAGAGAATTTACATCTAAAAGTCAGGGAGCATATATCCCCCGATAATTATGTGTCGAAGCTCTCTAAGATTTATGATGAAGTGTTAACGCTAAGATAATAACAAAAACTTAATTATTTTTTCGCCTTTGAAAACATCAATTTCACAGACTTAAAAATAAAATAGAAATTGGCTTTCAAATACCTTAGACTCAACCTTTTAGGTTCCTGAATTAGTCTGAATATCCATTCCATACCTGAGTTATAAAAATAGGAAGGGGCTATTCTCCTTTCTTCTGCCAAAAAATCAAAAAATCCCCCTGCACTTATTATACATTTTGCTCTGATCTTTGTTTTATTTTTATTTATCCATATTTCTGCTCTTGGCATTCCCATTCCCACAATTAACACATCAGGATTAGATTTATTGATATTTTGAATAATTGAATCTGTTTCTATTATTACATCAAAATATCCGTCTCTAAATCCTATTATATTAAGGTCAGGATAATTTTCCCGACATTTCCCGATAGCCTTACCTAACACAGATTCTTCCGCACCCAAGAAGTAAAGTTTAGTACGATTTGCTAGGAAATAGTGTACAAGCTTGTCTTTAAAAAAATATGTAATTCCTACTTTTTTAATGTCTATTCCATACCTCCGCCTTAAAATGAATACGATGCTATAACCATCAGCATTTATATAGTCAGCTCCATCAAGGGAATTATAGAATTCATTGTCCTTGTTTGCTAGGTAGAAACTAAATGAATTTAGATAGAAAAATGTAGTCGCATAGGTTGGTTTTATTAAACTTTTTTTAATGCTCTCTAAAAATTCATCTTGATTCAATATGTTCACGAAAGAATTATAAAAAAAGTATTTCATCGTGTATTGAGACTAAGTAACTAATATTTTTTATATATAAAACCTGACAAATTCTAAATTTTAGTAGTATATAATTATGCAGCTATAAAGTTTAGTATTAATCATTTTTCACTGGGCTAAAAATAGCCAATTAATTTTTAACGTGGAAAAGTTTTATCAATTATTTTCTCAATCGTGATTACCGGGTGAAAATAAATTCTACCCAGGAATTCATTATAAAAATGTGTATAATCCCTTTATCTTATGAATGACATTGCATGACAGAGTGAAATCTAATGTGAGCAGGGAATAAGATATTTCTGAACCTGCTTTCTTTAAAGGCAATTTTTCCCTCTTTGATTATTTTTGTTAGCATCTTATATAATGAGTTAAAAAGGTTTGATTGGGAATCATAAGCTAAAATATTTCATTGTTTATATTTATATTTACGCCTAGTCAAGAATTCTAATTTAACATGGTGCTGAAGACGTATTTAATTCCTTTACTTATGATTTATTTTTGCATTAGTTAATAAATATTTTAACAAGTGACTGAATATGAAGAAGATACAATGTAGAGCCAAAAGGAAGAAGAATTATATTATCTCATTCTGTTTTATTTCTTTTATTCTCTTCTTTTTTATCCCCGTAAAATCTATTGGCCAGGTAAAATCAAGCATAATATCTGTTAAGGGGAATTCCATAAATATAAAAATATCCTTTAATGATAAGGTAACTCTTAAGGACACCAACGGAATAAAATATATTTTTTTCCCTAATTCGTTGGATGAGAGCAAACCGGGATCTCCGGTACTTCCATCACAG